>JAFLED010000016.1:21746-25596 GCA_017302045.1 Spirochaetota bacterium | reverse complement strand
CATAAGGCCGGCGACATTCTCATCGTTGCGGGCTCGGCGGGAAAAACCGGCGCGGCGAAACTAACGGCCGAAGCCGCGCTGAAGACCGGCGCGGGTCTTGCGACCGTCTGTACATGGTCGGACGCATTACCGGCATTCGAAAAAGAAACCAAAGAGATTATGCTCACCGACTTGCGGCGCGAAGCCATTGCCGCATCGCTGGGTGCCGCTGTCGCCAAACGCAGCGCCGTGGTGATTGGCCCGGGTTTTGGTCTCGATAACGATGCCAAAACCGCGGTCGACTTTGTACTCGGGGCGGTGGATATACCCCTCATCATCGACGCCGACGCGCTCACGCTTGCGGCGGCGATGCCCGAGGCGCTCAGAAATGCGCGCGCAAAAAAAATACTCACACCGCATGCCGGCGAACTCGCGCGCCTCTTAGGCGTGACAGCCGCCGCAATCGAAGCCGATCGTTATCAGGCGGTTGCACGCGCAGCTGCATTGACCCAGGCCATTGTCGTACTGAAAGGCGCGCACACCCTCGTTGCCGCTCCCGACGGCGAGGTACTGGTTTCAGCCGAAGCCAACCCGGTACTCGCCACCGCGGGTTCGGGCGACGTTCTCGCGGGTATCATCGCCGCTTTCACCGCGCAAATGACGCCCTTCGAGGCAGCGGCAGCCGGGGTCTATGTACACGCCGCGGCGGGCAATCTCTGGCAGAAACATACGCGCAGCGACCGCGGTATGCTCGCGGGCGACATCGCCGCGCTGGTTCCGGAAGTGCTCGGCAATCTTCTCGACATTTAGAGCATGGCCCATGGCGCGGCTCAGGCAGTTTTTCGTTTCTTTACAGATTAAGATCAGCGGTTCTTTTCAATCGCTTAGACTATTCTTATCACGTGCGGCAACAGCCGCGAAAAAATACACGCGCGAAAAAATTATTCCTGCGGCAAACGCGCTTTGGAACAGACTGCCGCCTTCTAAATGGCTGCGTGGCGCCGTCGCCGTGGGTATTGCCGCGGGTGTCTCGCTGCCTGTGATTGCCTTTCTGGGTGCCGAGCCGGCGCTCGAGTTCAATATCAAACCCAAAGCCGCGAGCGAAGCGCGTAGCTTTGACGACAAATCTCTCGCCGTCATGCAGGCGACACCTGAGGGACAAATCGTGCCGGGACAGGAACGCAAAGAAGTCTTCGTCGTTTTTAGTCATCCTGTTGTGGCTCTGGGGGCGCTCGCCGAAACTACGAAAGGCGCGTTCAGCATTTCACCTAAAATGCCTGGAGAGTTCCGCTGGTATGGCAGCCGCATCGCGGCGTTTATTCCCGCCGAAGACTGGAAGCCCGGCGTAGAATATGCGGTAAAAATCAACGCCGATACCGTTGCCGTTGGCGGGCAGAAGCTCAAAGAGAAAAAACTTTTCAAATTTCGCATGGAAATACCGCCGCTCGCCGTACAGAACGTGTCACCCGGTCGCGAATCAAAAATTAAATACGACGAACGTTTTACACTCTCATTCAATTTTGCAGTGAAAGCGGACGCGCTGCAAGAACGGCTGCGGCTCTTTGAGGGCAAGGCGGATATCCCCTTTACACTCAAGGAAGCGCGCGAAGTGGACTGGCGCGGCCGTGCACGCCCGCGCGACGGCCGCACCTGGGAAATTACACCCGAAAGGAAGTTCAGCAAAGCGAAGCCTATTGAGCTTAAAATCGGCAAGGGTCTTAAAGCCCGCGCGATGGAAACACGCCTCGCTGAAGATTACACCGCGGCATTCGAGACCTATGGCGACCTGACGGTTGAATTCAAAGACGAAGGCAAAAGCTGGAGCGACCGCTATTATTCGGGTTTCGATTTTTCTAACCCGGTGAATCCCAAAACCGCCGCGCGGGCGATTCAGTTCTCACCGCCGCGTAAGGCGATCTACCTGCCGCAGGGAGAGACAAAGAGGCTCAGTCTCAGCGCCTGGAATCTCGAACCAGGGAAATCCTACAAAATCACCGTCGGCGCGATGACCGACGTGATGGGCAACGCACTCGTCAAAGCCGGCAGCTTCGAAGTCACGATGCCGGACCGCGAACAGTTTTTTCACGCAGTCGAATCGGGTTCGGTACTCGAGGCCGAGATGAAACAGAATTACCCGGTCAATGTCTCGAACATCGCGGCGCTGGCGGCAACGGTACAGCCTTTTACGCTCGAAGAAATTCTCGAATTCTCCACCGATAAAAATTCGTATTACCTGCGCGATTTTCTGCACGTCAAGGACGACGCCAAAAAAGTCAGTTTCAAAACCGGCATCGGCAAAAACGCCATCGGCCGCGCCGCCTTTAACCTCGCGCCCTATCTCGACAAAGGCCGCGGCTGGGTTTTTGCGCACATCGCGAACGATAAGAATCATGCCGAGCAGGCGATCCAGGCGACCGATCTCGCACTGACGGCGCGGCCGGCGCTCGGCGGTAATCACGTCTGGGTGCACAGCCTGACGCAGGGTTCGCCCGTCGCGGGAGCAAAGGTAAGCCGCTATACCGATGCCAAGGCCGACGGTACCTGTACGACGGCGCAAGACGGTTATTGCCTCATTGCTCAGGGAAGTCCGCGGAGCGAAGGTGAAAACCTCGTCTTTACCGCCGAGAAAGCCGGCGACAAGGCCTTCGTGACTTCGAAAGAGCAGCGGCTTTCGCTTTACCCTGCGGGCGGCGAATTCGCCTACCGCCTGACCGGCAAAAGCCTGAAAGGTGTGATCGCCTTCGACCGCAAGCTGCACACGCCGGGCGACACGGTCTATTTCAAGGCGGTGCTCAGCGAAAAAAACGGCGACCAGCTCGCGGCGCTTGCCGACACGAGGGTTAAGGTTGAAGTTTCGGGCGCGGACGGCAAACCCGTCTACACGAAAAACCTCAAGACCTCGAAACACGGCGGCATCGGCGACGAACTCGACATTGCGAAAGACGCGCCGCTCGGCCATTATACGCTGACCGTTTCGCACGGCGACGGCCAGTCGATTCAGGATACTTTCCAGATCGAAGAATTCAGGCCCGTGAATTTTGCGGTCAGCGTTTCGGGTCTTCAGGATTCGGTCGCAGGCAAAACCGCCGAAGCGACGGTCGAGGGTAATTATCTGTTCGGCGCGCCAATGCAGCGTGCACGCTTTCAGGCGGATGTCACGCGCAGTAAAAGCCAGCTTTATTTTGAGCACTACCCCGATTACAATTTCGGCGATCAGCGTTACTCGTATTACGGCGAAAGCGAAGAAAGCGATACGGGTTTTTTCACCGGCACCAAGGGACGTCTGCTCGCCAACGGAAAATTCAGTTTCGCAATTCCGCTCACCGCAATGGCATTCTCCGAAGCGATCGATCTGCCCACGAAAACGAAATTCCGCTACGCGAACCCGTATTCGGTGACGGTCGAAGCGACCGTCAAAGACGTCGACGATAAGTCGGTCACAAACCGGCGCAGCATTCAGGTCGCGGCGGGCAAACACGCGGTCGGTATCAAAACCGCGGAGCGTTACGGCAAAGCGGGCGAAAGCATGAACTTCGATATTGTGGCGCTGAGTCACAAGGGGACATCCGCCGGCAGCGTACCCGTGAAGGTCAGTATTCTGCACGTGACATGGAAAAGCGTGCGCACGCTCGCAGGCGAAGACGCGTTGCAGGCAAAAAACACGCCGGTGCGCCGACTCGTGACGCAACAAGCGCTGACGGCAAACGAGAAACCCACGGCATTTTCATTCACGCCCGATAAAGGCGGCGAATATTATATCATTGTGCAGCCCGAGGGCGAGGCCGCGTTCGCACGCACGGGTTTTTATGTGACCGGTGAATCTGACGGTTATTTTATGCGCAACGACGACACGGTCAGCATCGTCGCGGAC
>JAFLED010000016.1:20312-21736 GCA_017302045.1 Spirochaetota bacterium | reverse complement strand
ATCTCGCCGGCCATGCCGGCATCGCCTGCCGGCGCGCCCGGCGAAACGGCGCGCGTTCTGGTGCAGTCTCCGGTCAAAACCGGGCGCATCATCATTTCACTCGAGCGCGAAAAAGTCTATTGGCAGAAACAACTCGAAATCAAAGATTATACGGTCAGCGTTCCCGTCGAGATAAAAGAAGAGTACCTGCCGAATGTCTACCTCACGGCCCTGGTGTTAAAGCCGCGGGAAAAACTTTCGAAACGCACGCTCTACGAAGATCTCGGTGCCCCGGCTTTTAAACTCGGCTCGCTGAACCTGCCGATCGACCATACTTCTCGGAAGGCAAAATTCGAACTGAGTTACGACCGCCCGCAGTACGGGCCGGGCGATACTGTGAAGATGAATATCCAGACCGAAAGCGGCGCCGAGATCGCGCTGTCCGTTGCCGACCGCGCCGTGCTCGATCTCGTCGACTACCATTTTCCGAATCCTTTATCGAGCTTTTTCAGCAGCTGGCCGCTTGCGATCGAGCTCTTCGAGAACCGCCACGCAATCATTCACCAGTATGATTTTTCCGGTAAGGGCAATACGCCGGGCGGCGGCCCCGGCGAACCGGGCGAAGGTATGGCGCAGGGCGGTTTTGGGCTCGGCAGCGAAGACGGCACCCGCAAGAATTTTCGTTATACGGCATTCTGGAAAAACGACATCGCCGCCGATAAAGACGGCAAAGCACAGCTGACTTTCAAACTCCCCGATAACCTGTCGACGTTCCGCATCATGGCTCTCGCGGCGGCCGACGGCAAATACACAAGTTATGAAAAAGAGTTCCAGGTAAGAAAATCGCTCGTCGTACAACCCCTGGTACCGCGGTTTATGCGCGCCGGCGACGAACTTTATATCGGCGGCGTCGTCATAAACCAGACGGGTGCCGCGGCCGATTTCGAGGTCAGTCTTGCGGCTGATTTACTGGCGGCAGGCGGAGCGAAGACCGTGAAGATCGCTGCCGGTGAGTCCCGCGAGGTCAGCTTTCCCGTAAAAATTAATGCCGAAAAATACACGCAGTTGCTCAAAGCCTACCGCAATAAACCGGCAGAAGCCAAACCCGAAAAAGCGTCGGAGCACCCCATTGTGCTCGCTGGTTTTGTTACTGCGAAGAGCGGCGACGCCGCCGACCGCGTAAAATTCGAACTGCCGGTGCTTGAGGCGCCTGCGGTCGAGGCTTTCGCCATCGCCGGCTTTACCGACGATAAGACGAAAGAAGCGCTGCGGATACCCACCGAGAATGAAATACTGGGCAATATGGGCTCTCTTGAAATCACGCTGTCTTCGACGGCGCTCGTCGGTCTCGATAAGGCTTTTCGTTTCTATGGCTCAAACCCCTACTTCTGCATGGAACAGCGCGCCTCGGCATTTCAGCTCGCGATCACCTCGGGGCAGATGCT
>JAFLED010000016.1:0-20279 GCA_017302045.1 Spirochaetota bacterium | reverse complement strand
CCGTCAAACCCGCCGCGACGGATAATTATGACTTCGGCCAGATCGAGTCGCTGTTTCTGGGTGAAATGCACGAGTTTGTCAATGCCGACGGCGGATTGCGCTTCTGGAAAAAAAATAAATTCCAGAATGAAGAATCGAGCCCGTATCTCTCGGCGTATGTGTTGACCGTTTTGCAGGCCGCCGAAACGAAAAAATTCCGCGGCGATGCGGCGATACGCAAAGGCATCGTCGCCTATCTCGAAAAATTTCTGCGCAGCGAAATGAAAGGCGATAAGGCGTCTATTCTGGAAAATCTTGCGCTCATACACCTCGCTCTGACACACGAAGGTGCGGGCCGCTCTGACCTCACGAAATACCTGCTGCAGAACGAAGCCGCGCTTTCGACGCGCGCCAAAGCGCGGCTCGCGCTGGCGATCGCCCATAAAGAAAAGCTGCGTTCTTATGCGGAGAACAGCGACGTAAAACGGCTGGTCGATTATTTCAAAAACCGGCTCGAGGTAACGACGACGTCGGTCATCCTCAAAGAAACGCCGGATGCCGCACTCAGGCAGAGTTTTTATTCGAGCACCTCGGCACTGGCGCTGGTGCTGCAGGTCTTCATCGAGCTCGACCGCGATAACCCACTCATACCGCAGATGGTGAACCATCTGCTGCGCGAGCAGACATCGTACGACACACATTCGATTGGGCTTTCGGCGACGGCTCTCGACAGCTACCGCACGGTATTCGAGGCGGGCGGGCAACCGTTCAGCTTTCTGGGGGATGTCACCCTCGGCGAAAAAAATCTCATGTCGCACAGTCTGAGTTCGCATAAATTCGACGTTTTCCGAAAATCGCTGGACATACCGGAACTGCGTGCACTCGCAAAACCGGGAACAACCGAAACGCTCGCGTTTACGAAATCGCGCGACAGGGGTCGTCTCTATTATGCCGCGCGGCTTTCGTATGCGGCCGTTCGCGGCAACGAGGCGGCGCGCGACGAGGGCATCGAGATACACCGCAATCTTTTCAGCATGGAAAACGTGCGCGGCAAACAAATCACACGACCAATTAAAGAGAGTCAGCTCAGGCGCGGCGAACTTTACCTGCAAAAGCTGATGGTGACGACTTCGAAACCGTACTACAACGTCGTCATCGTCGATCCGCTGGCGTCGCAAACCGAGGTGATGAATTCGGCGTTTAACACAGAAAAAACCCTGCCTGAAAACCGGCCGGCTGAAGAACGCGAATATCCGGGCGAAGAAGACAGCCCGCGTTTTTATGAAGACGAGAGTTATTTTTTCGGTGCGCAGCCGAGTTTTCAGGAATACCGGCACGATAAGGTAGTTTTCTTCTTTAACTACATACCGCCGGGCTACCACGAGTACAAATATGTCATTCGGCCGCTGGTGCGCGGCAATGGTATACATCCCCCTGGGCAGGCAAAACTGATGTACGAACCCGAAATTTTCGGGCGCAGCGCTTCGGCGACAACACGCGTAGAGTGACGCCACGGCGGCGATTCATTCTCGCGGGCAGCGCAGTTTTAACTGCGCTCGTTTTCTGGCCGGTAAGCAACGACCGACTGCACCGCTTTTATCCCCTGCGCTTCGTTTCGAAGGAGAATATACTGCTGCGCGAATTCCGTAACGCAAACGGTGCGTACAGTTCCACTTTGACGCTCGAGAAGTACCCGCCGCTCGTAGTGCGCGCTGTCATGGTCGCCGAAGACGCGCGCTTCGCCTTCCATAGCGGCATCGACCCGGTGGCAATTCTACGCGCAGCCGCCGGTAACTTGCGGCGCGGCGGTATTCATTCGGGCGCTTCGACCATCACGCAGCAGCTCGCGCGTACGATCTATGCCGACAGCCTGCCGCAGAACAGGTATCTGCGAAAGTTGGCCGAGGCGCTCTTCGCGCTGAAAATAACTGCGACCGTTTCAAAGGCGCACACGCTCGAGGCCTACCTGAACCAGGTACCGATGCCGATGAATTCGGCGGGTCTCGCCGCGGCGGCGGAGCGCATTTTCGCCAAACATATCTCGCTTGTGAGCGACGAAGAAGCCGTCGCGCTCGCCGTACTCATTCGTTCGGGCAGCTTTCGCGGATTCGAGGCGCGCTTTTTCTCGCTCTGGCATAAACTGGGGCTCACCAGGGAGCCCGATTTCGCGGCCTTAAAATCCGCGCTGGCAAAGATAAGCGCACCGCGCGACACTTATGTTTCGGGTTCTGAACATTTCACGGCGTGGCTGCGCGAGAATAACCTGCCCGCTTACGGCGAGATACACAGCGAAATTTCCGCCAATCTCAACCGTGCTGTAAGCGAAATTATTCGCAGCGAAATGCGCGCCGTATACGAGGCGGGTGCCGATCACGCGGCGGTCGTCGTATTCGAGAAAACCGGCGACAGCGATGCGCTGCGCGCCATGGTCGGCTCGGCGGATTTTTTTTCCGCAACGGGAGGCGAAATCAATCACGCCGTGCGTGTCCGCTCCGCGGGCAGCACACTGAAACCCTTTGTCTATGGTCTGGGTTTCGAAAAAAAAATCTTTCATGCGGGTACCGTTTTCTTCGACGGCGAGACGGCACTGCCGACGGGGCGCGAACACGAAACCTACCGCCCCCAGAACAACGACATGCGTTTCTGGGGGCAGATGACACTGCGCGAGGCGCTGGTTTCGTCGCGTAACATACCCGCGCTCGCCGCGGCAAACCAGATCGGTGTCGGCGAGTTGCTAATATTTCTGCGGCGCGCCGGTCTCTACCACCTGACTGAAACCGCCGATCATTATGGCCCGGGGCTGGCACTGGGCAGCGGCGGCGTTACGCTCGTGCAACTGGCGCGTCTCTATTCGGCGCTCGCCGCACAAGGCACGATGCAACCGCTGCAGATCGGCAGTGACACAGAAGGGCATCCGCTTTATATCGGTACGAGGCAAAAACTTTTTTCGCCCGAAACCGCCGCGCGGCTCACGCACATGCTGAGCGACCGAGCGTTGCGCCGCCGTGCCTTTGGCCGGCGTAATTTTCTGGATTTTCCCTTCGCGGTCGCCGCCAAAACCGGAACTTCGAAAGACTACCGCGACGGCTGGGTCGCGGGTTATACGCCGCGTTTTACGGTCGCGGTCTGGGTGGGCAACTCACGCGGCACGCCGATGCGGCAGGTTTCGGGAGCATGGGGTGCGGGGCGCATCTTTCAGCAAGTTATGCGGTTAGTTGCGGCGGATGACCATCGGGGTTTTAAAAACGCACCAGAGATGCATGAAATTTTCGTCTGCCGCAAAACCGGACTCAGCGCGCGGGCAGGCTGCCCCGCACACGCCGAACTCGCGCCGCGCGCCGAGCGCTTCCCCGCACCTTGCGGCCAGAAACACACAAATGAAGAGAGCCGCGAAGCGCCGGTGCCGGTACTGGTCTCCCCCGCCCCCGGCGAGCGCTATGTGCTGCATCCCGGTGAATCCGCAGCAAGGCAGGAGATACCGATTATCATTCGTGCGGGTGGCGGCAAATATTCTTATGCCCTCGGCGATGAAACACCCAAAACCGCCGAGGGCGATGTACGCGATTTCAGGCGGCTAACGGCAGGCGATTATGTGCTGCGCATACGCGCGGGCGACGAGCTCATCGAGGAGGCGTTTTTTTCGGTGAGATAAGCCGCGAAAATCTCAGTTCTCACCCTGCCGACCCAACCGGTCGTCGGGGCGACCCAACCGGTAATCCGCCAGAGTACGCGAATAATAATCGGCTCCCGGCGTCTCCGGAACTCCCGCTTTATTTTCGATCTGTTCGCGCGCAAGCTGGCGTTCGGCCCTCAGGCACACATCTCGTATCGCGCGCACCGACAAACCTTCCATTTGTCTGGCAAGCGCCAACGTCGCTTCGGCCGTCAGCTGTTTTGCGTAAAAGCGCAGAAGTTCGCATATATCTTCTACCGCGGGTTCGTTAAATTCGAGAATGCTGTCGAAACGCGAGAGGAGCGCGCTGTCGAGATCTTGCGGGCGGTTGGTAGCGCCGACCGTGATAATATTCGACTGCGTTTCGAGTCCGTCGATTTTTCGAAGCAATACCGACAAGAGACGACGCGAGGCCTCGAAGAGTTTTTCATTGCGCGACGGCGCGAGCGCATCGATCTCGTCGAGAAAAAGAATCAGCGGCTCACGGTAAGTCATCGCGACATCGAAGATGCCTGCAAGCCGCTTTGTGGATTCGCCGTAATACGCCGAAAGAATGTTTTCGAGCGGTACGTGTACGACAACGAGCCCCGCTTCTTTACCGACATGGCGTGCCATCGTCGTCTTGCCGGTTCCCGGCGGGCCGGTGAAGAGCACCGCGCGCGGGCGGTTGAGCGAAAATTCGCTGCGCGTGCCGCGCGCGATCTTGTCATAGACCTCGGGATTCTTGAGCGGCAGAATCAGCGTCTCGCGCAGTTTTTCGCGCAGGCGCTTAAAGGCCGCGATGTCTGCGAGTTTTTCGCCCGGGCGATAGACATGGCAACCCATCTCGGCGAGTTCGGCGAGGGCATCGGCGGCGCGAGGCCTGCCCAGTGCGCGCTTCAACAGCGCGGCGATGAGCGAGAGCTCTTGCGGCAGCAAAGCCCCCTTCTTCGTGATTTCGAGAGCCTTCTCGCCATAGAGGCCAGAGATACGCACCTTTATTTTGTCGAGCAGCGCCTCGGTCGAGAACAGGTTTTCGTTCAATGCCTGAATCGAAAGAAACGATTTTTCAAAGGTGTGAATCCGCCAGTTCTCGATATGGCGTTTCGCAATCGCAATCGCGTCGACGAGCAGGCTATCTGACACTTCGGCGACCTCGGTGCGCAGGTTAAAATCGGAGCGTTCGAAACTGACGGTAATTTTCTGCGTATCGACGCCCACCTCTTGCGCGACGCGATCGAGTTCGGCCCGGATTTCGCTGAGTTGAACGCCGGCATTAGACATAACTAACGGCGGTTAAGAACGATCAAACCCGGCGCCAAGTGATTAGCTGGCTTTTTTAAGAAAGGTAGCCTCGAATTCCGCCCACGGAATCGGCTTGCCGAACAGATATCCCTGGAAGGCCGAGCAGCCGTGCTGCAGCAGAAAATCACGCTGCTCGCGCGTCTCGACGCCCTCAGCGATAATATCGAGCTTGAGATTTTTAGCCATTCCGATGATCGTCTGCACCAATACCGCATCGTTCGGATCGTTGGTGATATCGCGCACAAAAGCCTGGTCGATCTTCAGTTGGGTAATCGGCAGGCGTTTGAGGTACGAGAGCGACGACTGACCGGTACCAAAATCGTCGAGCGACAGCCCGACACCGAGGCTGCGCAATATTTGCATACGTTCGACGGTATCGCCAATATTCTCGAGCGCCAGAGATTCGGTGAGTTCGAGTTTCAACCTGCCCGCGGGCACACCCGCGAGCTCGAGAGCCCGCCCGATGCTGTGCGTAAAATCTGGCTGTCTGAACTGGCGTGCACTGACATTGACGGCAAGGCAGAGGTGTGCCGTTTCGGATTTTTTCGCCCAACCCTGAAGGATATCCACCGCGGCGCGCATCACCCAGTCGCCGATTTCAACGATGAGCCCCGTGCGCTCGGCGGCCGGAATAAATTCGAGGGGCGCTATCATGCCCTTCTCGGGGTGTTGCCAACGCAGCAGCACTTCGGCGCCGGTCAGCCTGTCTACCTCGACCTGCGGCTGCAGATAAAGTTCGAGCTGCCCGGCCGAGAGCGCCAGCTTCAAATCTTCTTCGAGCGTCAGCCGCTCCGAAAGTATTTTCTGCATCGTCGGGTCGAAGAAGCGGAACGTATTGCGTCCGTCGGCCTTAGCCTGGTACATCGCCATATCGGCGCGGCGTAAAAGTTCGTCAACCGTGACTTCATGCCCGAGAAAAGTCGCGACCCCGATGCTGCAGGTGTTTTCGTAATCGGTGAGCTGACGGTAAGACAGCGCGACGGGCAGACTCAAGGTATGCAGAATGCGTTGCGTAATCTCGGTTGTTTCGCGCGCCGCAGTCTCTGCGTCGCCTTCGAGTTCACCGAGGATAATGATAAATTCGTCGCCCCCCAACCGTGCCACAGTATCACCCTCGCGCACGCAGAGCCGCAGGCGGCGCGCCTGCTGAATCAGCAGTTCATCCCCCGCTTCATGCCCTTTCGTGTCGTTAAGGTTTTTAAAATGGTCGAGATCGATGAATAGCAGTGCGCCACGCAGCCCCGTGCGCGCGCTGAGCGCAAGCGCCTGTTCGAGACGGTCGAGCAACAGACGCCGGTTCGGCAGAGATGTCAGCGGATCGTAGAAGGCGAGATTCTCGACCTGCTCTTCGGCAAGCCGGCGTTCGGTGATGTCGTGTACCGCACCCAAAAGTTCGGCGACGGCGCCGGTCACTTCGTCACGTATCGGCCGCACATGATCGCGCAGCCAGACGGTGCGGCCGTCGGCAGAAATAATGCGGTATTCTGAGATCAGCGATTCGCCGTCGAGCAAGGCCGGCATACGGCGCTGCAAACTTTCGCGGTCGTCGGGATGCACAATCGCAAGCCATCCGCCTTTTAACTCGAGCTCGTCGAGCGCATACCCCGTGATACGCTCAAATGAACCCGCGAATACCTGCGGCACAAGATTCGGTTTTTTAAGACTCACCTGATAGACGTAGTCTGAAGAAAGTTCGGTAAACAGTTTTAACAGACGCTCTTTCTCTTCAAGTGCGGTCTGCCGTTCGGTCGCTTCGACGAGAAGTTTTTGCGTATTCTGCAACGCCTTTTCCATACGATTGACAACATACGATATCAGTGCCGAAATAATGAGACTGACTGTGGTAAAACCAAAGGACACACTCAGCCAATGCAGCGGCAACGAGGTGCCCGCGGGCAGCGAAGTGGGCATATTCTGAAAGCGCGGCGCTAGAAACCAGGCGATTGCCGTGAGGCCGAGCGTGCCCGCCGCAAGCACCGAAAGCGCACCCCAGAAACGGTAATACGCCGCGGCAATGACAACGCCGGTGTGCATCACCAAAAGTGGCCCGGGCCTCGGTTCGGGCGTCAGCGTCGATATCCACAGACCAATGAGCAGCATATTACCCACCATCACCGGCACAATGATCTTGTACTGCCCCCGGAAAATCAGCAGCGCCGAAAGCACAACCAGAAACGCAAACAGATACAAACCAAAAGCGTCGGGACGCCAGTCCAGACGGTAAAAACGCAGCAGGCAATTCGCCAAACCTCCGGCGACAGAAATCGCCGCCAGCCGACGGGCAAGTTTACTCTCCCACTGTGTATTCGCCATGATCGAGGGTTACGCTTCTAGTCAGCCCGTTCGGCCTGAAAAGCCTAAAAGCGGTTTTTCGCCGCGCCCAGCGGCGAAACCTTATTCTTCGCCCTGGGGTAATTGTTTCTTGGGTTGGATGCCCAACTCGCGTAATTTTTCGGCCGAGGTCAGAAGATTTCCCTTACCCGTTTTGAGTTTCTTAAAGGCATCGTCGTAACTATCGCGCGCTTCGCCGAGCTTTTTGTCGAGTTTCTGCATATCTTCTATAAAACCGGCGAACTTATCGTAAAGTTGAGCACCCTGCCGCGCAATCTCTTCGGCGTTCTTCGTCTGCTCCTCTTGCCGCCAGATATGGTGCACGAGTTTCAGCGCCGCCAAAAGCGTCGACGGCGCGAGCAGAATTATCTTTTTACGGAAAGCGTCGTCGTAGAGCCCCGGTTCGATATTCATCGCCTCGAGAAAAGCGGCTTCGATCGGGATAAACAAGAACACAAAATCGGGCGAATTGAGCCCGGTGAGTTTCATATAATCGCGTTCGGCGAGACCCTTGATGTGCGTGCGAATCGACTCGATGTGGAGTTTCATGAGAGCCGCGCGGTCGGCGCCCTCGGCAAAACTTTTTTCGAAATGCACGAGCGAAACCTTGGCGTCGACCACGACATGGCGGCCCTGCGGCAGATAGATTACCGCGTCGGGCTGGCGGCGCTTCGTTTCTTCGTCGGCGGCCTTCAGCGAAACCTGCATCGCGTATTCAAGCCCTGCTTTCAGGCCCGCGGCCTCGAGCAAACGCTCAAGCTTGAGCTCGCCCCAGTTACCCTGCTGTTTGACATCGCCGCGCAGCACATCGGTGAGCCGCTTCGTATCGGCGCCGACGCTTTGGTTGAGGTCTGTCAGCAGGCGAATCTGTTCTTTGAGCGCCCCGCTGTCGCTGCGCTGCTGCTGTATGTTCTGCTCGAGGCGACCCTGAAACTCGCCCAGTTTTTGTTGCAAGGGATTCAGCAGCGTGCCGAGGTTTGTCTGCGCCGTGGTGGTGACGGTCTGCAGACTGTCTTTCAGCACGGCGTTGGCAATGTTTTTAAACTCATCCTGGAATTTTTGGGTGAGTGTGCCCTGCTCTTCTTTCAGCGCGGCGATTTCCGCTTCGAGTTTGCTGCGTGCCTCGCGGCCCAGGCGGTTCTCGGTTTCGGCGGCGACAGCGGCGGCTTTGCCCGAGAGGCGGCCGATGAGTAGCCCGGCACCGGCGCCCACAGCGAGACCAATACCCAGGTAGATAAATTCCATAACACCACTGTGCGGAGAGCAAACCCCGCGTTAAATCAAATCATACTTCAAGGGGGATATCCCCCGCTTCCTCGAAATACGTCATGCAGTTGATAAACCGGATACGGGAATACTTTCTCTTACGAAAATCTTCAGAACGTACAGGCGCGGCAATCACCTCACCAGCAGCCAACGCGGCCGCGCGCGCCGTGCCTTCGAGAAGCGGTTTCTCTGGCGTCACCCATGCTTTGCCGTCGAAAAGACATACGTTGGCGTAGAGCGCATCGGTGACGAAGCCATCGCGCGTCAGAACCGGCTGTACAGCTATGGACACCTTCTCACGCAAAGCATCGAGCGCCGCGCGGTCGCCATACTTGTAGCGGTAGTCGAGCGCCGCCGCATCGACGAGCTCAACGCGCGCCACAGCGCGCCGCACATAGGGGTCGATATCAATGCCGGTTATTTTTCGGTCATACGTCACACGGATTTTAAACAGGCCCGCCGCGGGTAGAGACCGGTGCATCAGCTCGCGGGTCAGATCAATAGCGGCCGCTTTACCATAATGCGCGAGCAGGGTCAGGTTAACACGCCGCTGGTGGAGATCCAACCGCGGCAAGATGCCGTTTTCGAGGCGAATCGATTCGATGAATTTCATACGGGAATATAAACCTTACTGAGTATCTCCCGGTATTCCGCTTCGGGGTCGCTGTAAATCGTAATACCGGCACCGCTGCGGAATTTCAGCGTCGGGCCCGCGAGATCGAGGTAACGAATCAGCACGCAGCTATAAAAATTCATACCGTCGAAGAGCGCCGCAATGCCGGTAAAAAAACCGCGCGCCTCGGTTTCGTATTTGCGGATAAGTTCGACGGTCTTCATCTTGGGTGCGCCGGTGATCGACCCCGCCGGCAACAGTTGCGGTAACCAGTCGCCGATGCGGCTCTGCCAATCGGGCGCCATCTTTCCACGAATTTCGCTGCTGGTTTGATAGAGCACTCTGCCATCGGCCTGCGGAATCTCGCCGACGAACCGGTAATTGGCGATGCGGATGTCACCGGCGCCGCGGCCGAGATCATTGCGCAAGAGATCGACGATCGTCGCATGCTCGGCCTGCTCTTTCGCATCGGCCAGTAAAGCCGCCGCGTCATAGCCCGTGCCTTTCATCGGTGTGGTCGTAATCTCGTTACCCGCAATACGCACGAAGGCCTCGGGCGAAAAAGCAATAAACTCATTTTCGAGCCATACGGTAAATGGTGCCGCCGATGCTTCGAAAAGAGCTTGCGGTGAGGTATTCAGCCGAATGCCAGTTTGTGAACAAAAGTTCACCAAATATGAATATCCCTCGCCTAACTCATGCTGCAGCTGCCGGATCGCCTGCGTAACCTGAACCTCGGGCGGGGGTGCGGCAATCTCCAGAGGCCGTGAGCTGGTCGCTGGGTTTGGCGACGCAGCATTAAACCTAAAGTGCAGCACACTATCGCCGAGGGAAATCCGACCTCTAAACCCGCCTGCACTCAGCAAAAACGGGGCTTCGAGGGGGGCGGCGGCAAGATTGCCTGCGAAATCAACCACCGCGAAGAACGGGATTTTATTATGTCCCCAGCGCGAAAGCCCCGAAAAATCGCGTAAAAAATTGATTTTTTTTATGGACACTTTGGGCCGAAGCTGTAAGATAACTGTGAGACGTAAAGGATCTGGTAGGAGGATTAATGCGAAAACTCATTCTCTCGACCGCTATGGTAGCTTTTGTAGCAGCCAACTGCGGTGAAAAAAAAGAACAAGCAAGTCTTGATTCGGCGAAGTTTACCTATGTCAAAGGTGACGTACTGGTAAGCGGCAAACCTGCAACTCTCGGTCAAACCGTGAGCAAAGACGCTACTATTGAGGTGAAAAACAACTCAATGGCAGTTCTGCAATTTGCCAGCGCTGCATCAATCACGCTCAAAGCTAACTCTGTATTGTCTATCGCGAACCTGAGCAAAAACGACAGCGGCAAGCCCGTTATCGAACTTTCTCAGAACACCGGTAGTTCTTTCAGCAAAATTGCGAAAGGCCAATCAGAGTTTTCAATCAAAACGCCAACCGCTGTCGCGGGTGTGCGTGGTACATCGTTTGAGTTAGTTGTCGGCAACGGCAAAACAACTCAGATCAAGCTCCTCGAAGGTAAAGTTCAGGTTGCAAAAGCTGACGCTACTAAAGAAGAGATGGCAGCTGCTCCTGTAGTAGAAGCAGGCCAGAAAGTCGAAGCTACAGCTGCGGGCGTAGCAAAACCAGTTGAAATCACTGAAGCTGAGAAATCAAGCCTCCAGGCGATGAACACTGTTGAAATCGCACCTGCAAGCGGCAAAGTGGTAGTTCCTGAAAGCGTTGAAAAATATGCAACAGGTACAGCTGCTTCTGCTTCACTGACTGAAGCTGCGAAGCCAGAAGTAAAACAACTGACACTCGCCGACATCAAGGCTAAATACGGTCGTATTGCCCGTATCGAAACCAAGAGCGGCAAAGCATATGTTGGTTACTTCAACCAAACAGGTGCTAACATGACCATCATTACAGTGAATGGTCCGGTAAGCATCCCGGTTGCTAACGTTCAGAAAGTAACTCCTATGAACTAACCCGGTTAGCAACCTCAGGTTGCTAGCTTAGGGGTCTGCGGCCACGGGGCCGCAGACTAGCCAAAGCCCGCTCGCAAGAGCGGGTTTTTTTATGCCTTATTGGTATCCCATAAAATTGCCGTATTTACATAAAAAGTATAAATTTGGCCTATGCGGGTCAAAACAACGCTCGAGCTCGAACGTCCGCTTTACCTTGCCCTCAAGAAAAAAGCGGCCGAAGAAAAAAAGACGCTCAAAAAGGTGATGGATGAAATCATCGTCGCGTGGATGAATAGCGAGAAATCGGCTATACCTACTCCCCCTGCGCGCCGTGAACTTTTTCCGCGAGCCCGAGGATTAGGAGCGCGAATAGACATTTCTGACCCTAAGGTGCTAAAAGAATTTTTAGCGGAAGAGGAAGCCCAGGATTTTCTCCGTAGACAGTAACATACTTATCTATTCCGCTGACGGAACCTCCCCCTTCCACGATCAGGCAAGGAAGTTCCTCGATTCGGTGATCGCGGAATCAACTCCCATTTTTTTATGCTGGGAGGTTCTGCATGCGTATTTCCGGATTACAACAAGTCCAAGGATATTCAAAAAGCCGATGTCTTTTCAGGAAAGTAAGGTCAGAATTCAGCCATTGCTCAGTTTTCCACAACTGACAATGCTTTCGCCTTCAAGATTATCATTCGAGTTACTAAGCGGATATGCAGATAGGATAGAGCTTTCGGGAAATTTAGTGACAGATGCCGTCATCGCATCACAATTAGAAGCCAATGGCATTCGCCTCATCTATTCCCATGACGCCGATTTCGGTAAATTTCCCTATCTCAAGGTAAAAAACCCGCTGCAATGAAACTCGAGATCCCCGAATTTTCAACCGCCGCGCGCCTCTTTGCCTACCAGTTCTTTATCGTTGCAGCCAATGTCGCCGCGCGTGCGAGCCGCGACACATTTCTCATGCAGGGGTCGTATGCGAAGCACCTGCCGTTACTCATTGCTTTCACCGCAGTCGTGATGTATATCGTCGTGCGCGCGCAGACGTTGTTCGCGGGCGGCAGAAGCCCCGTCGTGGTTGCGGCTTTGGCGCCGCTCATCGCGGCGGCATCGTATGTCGCGTTTTGGGCTTTGCCGATGACGGGCCCGGCGTCGGCGATTTATTTCATCTGGACCGAAGTCGTGAACTCGCTCCTGTCGGTACAGTTCTGGATTCTCGCGACAGCGGTGCTCGACATGCGCACCGGAAAAAAACTTTTTGGTCTCATCGGTGCGGGCGGCGCGATCGGTGGTCTCGCCGCAGGGCTCGTGCTGGCGCCGCTCGGTAAAAAACTCGGGGCGGCATTTCTGCCACTCAGCGCTGGCATTATGCTCGTAGCAGCGATTCCTTTTGTTCTCGGTATGAAAGCGCGCGGCGGCGAAGAAGGCGGATCTTCCACTGCGGCGACGACCGGCACCGAATGGAATCTGTTTCATCCTTATATCAAGATTCTGTGTTTTCTGCTCATACCCGCGACGATTGTTTCGACTCTGGTCGACTACCAGTTTAAGATCGTCTCGGCCGCGGCGATACCCGATGCGGGCCAACTCGCCGCTTATTACGCGCGGTATTATGCGATTCTGAACGGCCTCACGCTCGCGTTCCAGATTTTTGTGACGTCGTTTTTTCTCACGCGTCTCGGATTACTCTTTTCGCTGTTGTTTTTACCGCTCGCGCTGACTCTCTTTATGGCACCGATGGCGCCGCTCTCGCTGACGGCCGGCAGCGCCGCGCTGCCGATACTCGTGATGCTGAGCTTCGCCGGGCGACTTTCAGATCAGACGGTGAAGTTCACAATCTACCAGGGCGCGTTCCAGTTGCTCTGGTTACCGGTGCCACCGCTGCACAAGCCCGCGCTCAAGATGTCGGTCGAGGCCGTGATCAAAAACGGCATCGCGGGTGTCGCAGGCCTCGGTGCGGCCGCGGCGGCGTATTTTTATCCTCCCAAGGGAGAAAGTTTTTTTAAGTTGCAGATTACCCTCGCCATTATTACCACGGCGTTTTTACTGCTTTGGCTGGTGGCCGCGTTTCTCGCGCGGCAGGGCTACCGCAAATATCTGGTCGAGTCGCTGGGCAGCCGTATCATCGACTTTTCGGCTGAGTCGATCGAAATCAATTCGCCCGAGATCCGCGAGACACTGCGGCAGGCGCTGCTCAGCAACGAAGAGGGTCGCGTTGCGTTCGCACTCGATATTCTGAGCAACCAGGATCTCACCGGCTGGGAGGCAGACCTGCAGGCAATTTTCCCCGCCTCGTCGGCACTCATACAGGCACGAATACTCGAACTTGCTGAAAAACAAAGTAGTTTACTCGACAAGAACTTTATACTCGGCCTCGCTTCACATGAAGGTGGCCAGCGCATCACCGCACTTGTGATCGCAACGCGCCGTGGCTACGCCGAAGTTGCCGATATCCTGAGTTCGGTTCCCGGGGGTACAAGTTATGCAGCGACGATGGCGCTTTGCTGCCGCGCCTTAGTCGCCGGCCGTAACGAGCAACTGGTGCAAAAGTTCAACGATCTCATCGCCAGCGAAAATCTCGAAACCAAGGCTACGGCACTCAAGGCCGCAGCGCATTTTCCCGAATTGATCGATCTTTTTCATCTGCGCGATGCGCTCGAACACAGCGACGGCGAAATCCGCCGGCTCGCACTCGATGTCACGCGCGCGGGACAAAAGCATGCGCTGATACGCGAAGTGATGCTGAACCTCGGCGACGCTAAAACCTACGCGACCGCGCGCGCGACGCTCGCGGTGATTCATCCGCTCGTGGTACAAAACGAACTCGAATCGCCCGAATATTTTAACACCACAAATGCCGACATGGTTTATGGTATTTTTCGCTTTCTGGGTGTCACGGGTTCGGCCGCTTCGCTTTCGCTGCTGCTGCGCCACATGAGCGCGACGAACCCAAGGTTATTCTCGGCCGCCTGCAAATCGACCGTCTCGCTGATCGACGCGGTCGGCAAGACCACCGAGGTCAAACAGCTGATCGAGCGCAGAATCGAAGAAGCGTGCGGCTTGTATCTGGTCGCATTGAAGCTGCTCGACTCTAAAAGTACGTTTGCCGGCGAACGTGCGCTCGTCGCCGAGTGGCTCGAGATTGCGATGGCGCGCTGGATCATCGGCGCCTGCCGCCTCGCGACTGCGGGCCAGGGCATCACAAATATCCAGGCGCGTTTTGAAGGCAGGCATCTGCGCGCGGCTAAACGCGGCGAGTTTCTGGAGATCATTGAAAACTCGGCCAGCGCACATGCGAAAGCGCTGCTGATTCGTATTCTCGACGGCAAGTCTGATGGCGATGTGATTCAGAAACTCGAGCCGCAGTTCAAAGCCCTCCCTAAACCCGGCAAAGCGTGGCTACGCGCGGGCGATGCCTGGCAGGCTGCGATGGCGACGCTGATCGTACTGGGTTCAGGCGGCGACGCGAACAAACGTTGGCGCCTGCTGACCGCGCGGCCGTTGCCGGCGCTCGCCGAAGAAATACTTATCCGAAAAATTCAGCCGCGCGCTGCGCGCTGGCGCGAAGCGCTTTCATCCCGTCATCTTCTGTCTTTCGACAGGCATCTCAATAAATCAGCGGAGCTCGGTATGTACCCAACACTCGAAAAAATATTGCTCTTGAAATCGGTCGGCATGTTCAGCGATATTTCGGGAGAGGATATCTCACGCCTGATACAGATTTCACGGGAAGTCGAAATGCCGGCTGGCACGCAGGTCTTTCATACGGGCGAAGAAGGCCACGAACTTTTTATTCTTCTGGCCGGCGAAATCAAGATACACCGCGACGGGCGCGATCTGGCTGTCTTGAAGCGCGGCGACTTTCTCGGCGAGATGGCGCTGCTCGATAACGAACCGCGCTCGGCCGACGCGACGACGGTTACCGACTGCAAGCTTTTGAGCATCGGGCAGCGTGACTTTTTCGACGTGCTCTCGGGGCGGCCCGAGATTCTCAAAGCCATTCTGCGCCTGCTTTCGGGCAGGCTCAGAAAATCGATACAAGCCGCAGGGGCAACGGCATAACCCGGCTTTTAACCGCACTTCTTATTTTCAACGCCGCGCCGGTCGTGGCGGAATCAACCGCAGCGCATATGCGCGGGCAGGCGACTCAAAGCGGCGATGGTATCGCCGGTAAAATCGGTTTCGGTTACGCGCTGACGACACCCACTTATGCGTCCGGAATCTTTCAGTTTTCGGAAGTCGGCTATGAATTAGGAAACCAGCGTCTGATGGGCACAAGCGAGCTCAGCGGTGTTTTTGAAAACGGCAATATCCGGCGCCCGAACGGAGTGTTGAACGCCGGGTACGACTATAATGCCGGATTGTTACGCCTCTTTATTTATACAAACTATGAATTCGGCGTTATCACGGGACTCGACAGTAATACGATCGTCGGTGCCGGCGCACGCTATATGTTTCTCAAATTCGACCGTTTTACCTTCGACGCGGGTATCGCGCCGATTTACGACCGTGCCGCTTACGCCGACAACACACTCAACGAAACGTTTTCGCTTTCGTTTCGGGGGCGGCTTAAGATATTTTTTTCGGATTTCGACAGTCTGTACCTGACCTGGCTTTATCTGCACAGCCTCGATGAGAAAAATAACGAATGGCATGCCGCCGATGTGGTTAACAACACCGTGCTGACACGGAAGATTTCGCTGCGGCAGGGCTACCGTTGGCGGTATGACACGTTTTCAGGCGCCGCGGCAGGCCTTTTATACCTCATCGCGGTTTTTAACTTTGAATAGATGCCGGGCAATCGGGGTTTCAACCTGTCTGCGAAAACTGTTCTGGCCCATGCACATCAGATTCTTTTTCGTTTCTGTTTTAGGCTTCTCTGCCGTGGCGGCTGCCGACCTCGCGCCGAATGAACTCGGTAAGATACCCATTCTCACCTATCATAAAATATCCGACGAGGATACCGAATACACCCGCAGCCGTGCAAGCTTTGCGAAAGACCTCGTCGAACTGCAACGCCACGGCTTCTACCCGGTCACGCTCGCCGAATTGCGCTCGGGCCGCATTACGACGCCGAAAGGGAAGATCCCCCTTTTGCTGACCTTCGACGACTCTTCAGAGTCGCAGTTCAAGTATGAGGCGGATGGCTCGCTGACAGAAGGCTGCGGTATGGAAATTATGGAGCGCTTTCAAAAACAGAACCCCGATTTTCCCCTGCGCGGCGTCTTTTTTGTTTTACCGAAGGCGCAGTACCCCAATAATTTTTTCGGCCAGCCGGATAAAATCGGGGCGAAACTGAAGTACCTGACCGGCAAGGGTTTCGAAATCGGCTCGCATACGCTCTGGCATGCGAATCTTAAAAAATACAGAAATAAAATCGAAGAACAGCTCGGCCTGGGAACCTACGAGATTCAGAAATACCTGAAGGGTTATGCGGTTTATGCCTTCGCCCTGCCCTACGGTATCTTTCCTCCCAAAGCCGACGAGCCGCGGCTAAGGGCAGGGAAATTCAAGGGGAAATCCTACAAGCACGACATGATCTTCGATTATTCGAATGCACCGAGTTATTCTGTATACGACGCTAAATTCGACACCTATCGTATCAAGCGCCTGCACGGCAACGAGGCGACGCTCAAAAAACTTTTCAAACGCGCCACGAAGGAAAAACACATCTTTTTTGTGAGCGACGGCAACCCCGAAACCGTAACGGTAAAAAAGACCGACGCCGATCGGGTGCGCCTGAAACCCGGTTTGAAGCTGGTTACGTATTAAAAGACTTGCCGCTTAGAATGGCTCAGTAACCAAACCCGGACGCATGATCTTACGCATTTCTCTCACCGCCCTCATTCTGGGGTGGCTTACCACGGGTATCTACGCACTCGATGAGGCCGATGAGCAAGAGGCGGCGCTGCGCCTCAGCCGTGCGTTCAACGCCTATTACAGCGAAAAGCCGGTTGCCGCGGCCAGGGCTTTTGAAGAATACCTGAAGATCAAAGGCGATAACGAGGTTGCCCTGCGTTACCTCGCTCGTATAGCGCTTTCGAGCGGCGATATGACCAGCGCGGTGCTCTATCTCGAGCGCGGTATCAAGGCCGACCCGAATGGCATCTACTCTCTGCAACTACTCTCTGAAATCTATCTGAAACAGAACAAACTCGATGATGCGCTGCGTGTGCTGGGTCTTATTCTCAAGGGCGATCCGTTCAACGAACGCGCCCTACAGGTGATGGCGTATATCTACCAGCAGAAGAACGATCACCGTCAGGCCGCAACATATTATAAGCGGCTGATCATCGCGGTGCAAAAAGGTACCGGCAACCCCGATGTCATGTCGCAGGCGTTGTATTTTCTGGGTAACTACTACTACCAGCAGGATAACTTCTTTAAATCGCTGCACTATTTTCGTAAGCTCTATGAACTCGACTCTGACAACGGCCGCTATCTGCTGATCATCGGGGAGTTGCAAAAGATTACCGGCCAGTTTAAGGCCTCGGCGTCGACACATGAAAAGCTGATCGAGCGGCAGCCCGATTTCGCGCAGGCCTATGAGTCGCTGGCCGAAACCTATTTTATACTGAACGATCCGCGCGCGCTTGCGATGATCCGCAAGTTTAAAAAATTCAAAAAGGACGAAAAGCCGGGTATTCTCGAGGGTATAGAACAACAATTGTTGGGCAAAGACGACGAGGCTTTAAAAGCCTTCGAGCGTATTCTGGGTGCGAACCAGAATCGTCTCAGCGCGCGGCTCGGCCGCTTTCGCATCTATGAAAAGCGCAAGATGGTTACCGATGCCCGTAACGAAGCCTTCGCGATCGTTGTCATTGCGCAACGCCTGAATGCATACGAGCTGGCGCGCGAATACGCGCATGTAACGCTCGGTTACCTGAATCGCCAGGCGCAGGAGATAAAATTCCGGGAAAACTTTTTTATCCCGGCGAAAACGCTTAACCCTGCCTCGGTACTCGAAGGTACAACGGAGCAGCTCGCCATCGATTTCGTCGAACTGTATACAACGCATGCGACAACGCTCGAGAATACCGGCGAGCGTACCGTCGCCGTAACGTACCAGGAACTCGCCGCACAGACCATCGAACAACTGCAGGTCTGGTATAACGCGATGCTGAAACACCCCGCGATTACAGGTGACGCCCAGAAACTGGCAAAAACCGAAAAACGCGGGCGCGAGGCGAAGAACCAGCTCTACCAGACGCGCGTCAATCTCGCCTGGACACAGGTCAACATCAAGGGCGCGCTGGGCGACGCGACCCGAAACGCCGATACGGCGCTCGCCCTAGAGAAAGAATATGCAACAGCCTACTTTGTCAAAGGCATCATTCACAATAACCTCGGCGAAAAAAACGCCGAAGAGTACAAGACCGCATCGTCTTTCTTTCTTCGTGCGATCGAGATCACCGAACTAAAAAGCAAGAAGAAGGTCGCACCCGCTAACTATTATTTCTACTCGGGCATGGCGCTCGAAAAAATCGACCGGTTCCCCGACGCCGAAAAACAACTAAAGCGCACCATCGAGCTCGACCCGTATAACCCGACCTACCTTAACTATCTCGGCTATATGTATTCGCTGCGCAACATGAACCTGCCCGACGCGAATATGCTGGTGTTACGCGCGCTCGAAGACGACCCCGAAAACGAAGCCTATCTCGACACCTTCGGCTGGATACAGTTCAAGCTGGGTAACTACCGCGAAGCGCTCGAACAACTGACGGTAGCCGCATCGTTTGCACAGAAAAAGTCGTCTGTCGACCCGGTGATTTATTTTCACCTCGCCGAAGTGCACAATAAAATGAATAACCGCGTCACGGCGATCGAGTATTACAACAAGACGCTCGCCGATATCAAGAAGGCGTCTGAGCCTATGGACGCCGCCTACATCGGCGCGCAGATTAAAAAACTGGAATCTGAAAATAAACAATCAAAGAAAACCGCGGGCCAGGAGGCCAGCGGCGCAGCAGAGGAGAAAAAATGAAGTATAAAGATTTTAACGAGTTTCGCGAGGCTTATAAAAAGCGCGCGCTGAGCCCCGAGTTTAAAAAAGCGGGTCTCGAGACCATGCAGCAGATACACGACGAAATTCTCGATAAACCCATAAAAGAATGGCTCGACATCGCGGCCGATGTCTCACCCGACCGCAACGGCGAAAGCGAATGGCGCCACGCACTCGAGGCTATAGTCAAGGACGTGCGCGCGAAGAGCCAGGCGATTATCGTCAAAAACGGCCGTACTGGTCGCGACATTCTCGAACAGGCTTCGATCGACGAATGGAAGAAGGTGGCGCAGCACCCGATCGACATTCCGGCCGAAACGGTGCGCGAAATCATGAGCCAGAAGGCCGTGAAAGAACTATTCTTAAACGTCGTACACGACTCGATCACAGGTTTTACCAAGAGCATCAAGCTACCGCTCGTCGGCGACCTCAACAAGGTTGTGGATGACAAGATGATCAAGGGCTTTCTCACCCCATTTATGGATTCGATCACGAAGATCGCAACCGACTTTGTGAACAACAAATCGAACCAACCGATGATGAGCGAATTCGCGGGACAGCTACTGGAAATCGCGCTCGACCAGAAGCCGACGATTCTCGACGCGCTGATGAATCCCGAACTCGAAAACAAGGTTTGGGTAGCGATACATACCACCGCCGCAGATAAAACCTTCCGCAAGCTGGGCCATGAGCACGTGCTCGACGTCATCAAGGCGATGAAAAAAGACGCGGGCGATAAAACTCTGCGGCAGTGGCTTACAGAACAGAAGCGGTCTATCCCTTTCAGCGCACCGACGGATAAAGAACTCGCGCACATGCAAAAGGTGCTCGCCGAATCAGAGGCCTGCGCCCGGTTCATGTTCACCGAGCTTTCGTTTCACAGCGCGTGATACGATACGCAGCGCGGAGCCGCCTTACACCGGGCCCCGCGAAATTCCGTGCTAGTTTTGTCATTTTGCTGCTTTGCAGTCTTTCGTACATGCGCGGCAGCTGCGGCGACAATACGCGCAAACCCGTTCAGGCAGGCAATACCGCCGACGAGTTAGCCACTAAAGAGGCCGATGCCTTTCGTAAAGACGTGGCTGCGGTCTATGCGCCGTATAAATCTCTCTCTGTCGCCTTCACACTGAAGGGAAAGGTCAACAACGAAGAGCTCTATTACGAAGGAGAGCTTTCTTCAACCCCTGCG
>JAFLED010000159.1 GCA_017302045.1 Spirochaetota bacterium | reverse complement strand
TATTCGCAGCACCACAAACACGCGCTTTATTTGCTGAGCAATATGAATCTACCGGGTTACAACAACGACGAACGCGACATCATCGCGCACACCGCGCGTTACCACCGTAAGTCGAATCCCAAGGCGTCGCATCTCGAATATGAAAAACTCAGCGGCCGCAAACAGGAAATCATCCTGAAACTATCGGTGCTGCTGCGCCTCGCAGATAGTTTCGACCGCAGCTATTCGAGTTCTGTTTCGGGACTTCGCGCGCAGAAAATAGATAACTCCTCATGGCAGATCAGTTTCGATTCAACGGCTGACAGTCAGCTTGAAAAGTGGGCATTCAACCGAAAAAAAGAATTCTTTGAGAAGGTCTTCGATACCCGCCTGGTGCTCGTATGAGCCTTGCTTTGGCTTTTGAATCGAGTTGCGACGAAACCGGTGTGGCGCTGGTCGAAGACGGCCGGCGCGTGATTGCGGCTCCGCTTTTCAGCCAGATCGCCACGCACCGGCCCTATGGCGGCATCGTACCCGAATACGCAAGCCGTGCGCATCTCGAAAAATTTACACTGCTGACAGAGGAAATTCTGCGGCAACACCCGCTGAAACCGGGCGATCTCGATTATATCGCCGTCACGACACGCCCCGGACTTATCGGCGCGCTGCTCGTCGGCTACCAGACCGCCATGGCAGCGGCGCGGCATTTCAAGGCACCGCTCATCGGCGTGCACCATCTCGAGGCACACCTCGCGGCGGTGCGCCTTTCGGGCATGGAGATACCCTACCCGGCTCTGGGGCTTTTGCTTTCTGGCGGTAACTCGGCAATTTACCACCTCAAAAAACCAGGCAGCATTCAGCTCATCGGCGATACACTCGACGACGCTGCCGGTGAGGCACTCGACAAAGCGGCGCAGATTCTTTCATTCGGCTACCCCGGCGGCCCGCTCATTGAAAAAGCGGCGGCACGGTACGCAGAATCACGGGGGATTCACCCCGGCGAAGAAGAAAAACTCGAAAGGGAGAATATTTTTCCCGTCATTTTGAAAAGCCTCGAACGTGAAAAAATCTGTTTCAGTTTCAGCGGCATCAAGACGGCGCTTTTACGCCGCCACGCCGACTACCCTGATGACAACATCGATCTGCTTGCCTTCCATTATCAGGAACGCATCGTTGAACATATTCTGCGGAACCTGAAACACGCCCTTGCTGTCGCCGGCAAGTTACCTGTAATCGCCGCAGGCGGCGTGCTCGCCAATAAACGCCTGAGGCGGGGGCTTGAAAAAGTCGCGGCCTTTGCCGGAGTAGAGATACGGGTGCCGGAGTTTCAGTTTTGCACCGATAATGCCGCGATGGTTGCCGCCGCAGCCCAGCTTTATTTCGAAAACGGCCTGAAGTCACCGTATGAAAATGTCACTTCAGGCAACGCATTCGGGGCGGCCTGAGATGGCCGGGCGCGGCACAGACGGCAAGTTTCCCGCGTTCTGCCGCAGAATCGCAGGCATGGAGGGAAATCCCCCCTTTATATTTTATGTCGGCGAGAGCGCCGAAGAGCTCGAAGAGCTGGTGAAAGTCATGCGCGACAAGCTGGCGAAGACCTATGGCTCGTGCGACGAGGTGCACCTTTCGGGTCTCGACAACGACGTCTCGGCATGGCATGCGGAAATGATGACGATGCCGATGTTCCCGAGCGGACGGCTGATACTGATACGCCACGCAGAGGCGCTATTAAAACGCATCGAAGGCCAGGCGAAAGTGCTCGCCAATTATCTGCGTGATACCACGGTCGCGCCCGAGTTCACGGTTTCAATTCTGCAATTTAAAGAAAAAAAACTCGGTAAAAAAATACAGGTGCTCGAAGAACTGGCGCTGGTTTATGAGGATGTTCCGCTGGGGCCCGAAGAGATCGTTGCCCAGATCGCCGATCGTGCAGCCGCACTCGGCTACAAGATCGCCCGTGAAACGATCGAACTCATCGTGGAGAAATCCGCCGCGCAACAGAAAACCGCGTTTGCCAATTTCGACCGCCTGCTGACATTTCGGCTGCACGAAAAAGAGATTCGCAACGAAGACGTCGAAGAGGTCGTCGGGCAGTCTGAAAGCAACCTGCATTTCAGGCTCATCGACGAGACCGCGCGGCGCAATATCGCCGAATGCCTGCGCATTCTCGAAGTACATGCGCTCGACGAAGCCGAGTTGCTCGTTGCGGCGCTGATTCGCCTCTTTAGCGAAGCCTTGCGCCACCACTATTACCGCGCGTCGGGTATGGAAACCGGCGAGATCGGGCAGATCATTGCGGCGCGTCCGCTCACGGGTTACCCGCTGAAAAAAAGCGCCGAACGCTGGTCGATTCTGGTACAGAAATATTCGCCACAGGGCATTCAGTTGATTATGGATGCGCTGCTCAAAGCCGACCAGCTGTGCAAAGAAATCCGTGATACAACTCAGCAGCAAGTCATACTCACGAGTTTTTACCTGATGCTGTCGCGCGCCGCGTAGAAGCGCGCCCGACCTGCGAAAAAATCAAACGATATTGAAATATTCGAAGATCTTTGGCGAGAAAGAAATATACTGCTTGCCCGCGATATCCTTACGGATATGCAGCAAATTCTGATTGCGTAACTTCAGGAGGCTCTGGTTCGCGTCTTCGACCGTGATACCGTAGGTTTTTTTCAGGTACTCGCAGAACCCCAGGTATGGCAGCAGCAGAATTTCACCCGACGCGTCTTTGTGACCTTCGAGATTCCAGAAAGCCGACATGGCTTTGAGCACCCGCGTTTCTTTGGAGAACACGAGCAGTTCGCTGATCTGGTTATCGGCATTGCGCAGGCGTTCGCAGAGTTTGCGTATCATGTTAATCGCAAACGAGGTATTGCTGTTAACCATATAATCGAAAGATTTCTTATCGATGCGCAGGATAATGCTTTCAACCGCCACGGTTGCGGTTGCCGAGCGCGCCGAGTCGGTAAAAAGCGCCATTTCGCCGAAAAAGTCGCCGTCTTTCAGCGTCGCCAGAATCTGTTCGGCATTGCGGGCGCGCTTCGAGATATTCACCTGTCCCTGGTGAATGATGAACATCTCTTCGGCGTGGTCGCCCTCTTTAAAGATTGTCTGACCGGGGTTATACGTCGACCCGAATCTTTTTACCAGTTCTGCACTCATGCCAAGGGGCCTAACCGCCCTTCATTACATCATCGACGGCCGCAATAACGCTCTTAAATTTTTCAAATTGCTCATAACTCAGCGCCACGCCCTTCTTCGTCGGTGCAAGCTCGCCCGCTTCATTGGTATACCAGGTGCGTATATGGAGTAACTTCTTGCCCTTGAACTCGCCGACCTCGACGCGAATGACTTCGCCGCGGCCCTTTTCGATGTCGATGAGCACCTTGTTTTCCATGAGACGGCTATTGGAGAGCTTTGCTTTACGCGGCAAGCGCTAAAATGGCAGAACGGGGATTTTTTTCTTCAGGTTCGCCTTAACCTTACGCGTGAGAGCATTCCTGAAATCGGCGGCATAGGTCTTCGCGAGCCGGCTTTCGTCGCTTGCGGTCTTAAAACTAAAATTGAAAAAACCCGGCGAATCTTCGACCATCGGCCACGCATTCTCCGGAGTCAGCTGCATGAGTCCCATAGGCATATTATACAGGGGCTCGCCCCTGAGTTTGAGATTTTTCAGGTCGACGTCGGTGTAGATTGTCCAGGTGCCGCGGCGGATATCCGCCGAAAAACGGATCTCCCCCGTGCCGTTCACCACTCTGAGTTTCTTTGTATTGAGGCGCGGGAGTTTTTCGAGGCGCGCGGCTTTCACCGTGCCCATAATTTCCCCGTCGCTCAACCGGATAGCCTCGCCGCCCCGGACAAACGCCAGTGCGAGTTTCTTCGTTTCGGCGACGAGACGGCCATTACCAGCGGCAAAACGTTCGAAGGCGACGACCAGCGCACCGTGTTCGTTTTCGCGCGCCGCCAACACCGCGTTAAAGTCGAATTCGCCGAGCTCGGGCAGAGGTATCTTGCCATCGTGTAGCGTAATCTTAAGCCCCTCGGGGCCGATACCTTCGCCGAGGCGTATCTCCGGCTTTTCGCCCGGTTTTGTAAAACAACCGCGCTTCAACGCTTCGCCTTTAACTGCCGGTTTTTTCAGTATGAGCTCGGTGAGTTTGCGCTGTCGCAACTTGAACTTACCCTCGGCCTCGCCGATCTCGAGGACAACTTTGCCTTCGCAAATCGTGCCCGGCTTACCCGAAATCTTTGCCCCGGAAAGAATAAACGACTGGTTCAGAAAAGATACCGAAAGAGCGTCGATTTTGATCTCGGGCGGTAGGCGCGAGAGAATATACGCTTCGACGCGAAAAATGAACCACAGAATGCCCGCGGTCACAAGCACGGCAAAGATAGCGACGAAGAGTTTTAGGTAAAAACGAAAACGCAGTTTCAACGAAGAATCTCAGCCCGGAGGCCAGCCCATGTGGCGACCCGATAAAATATGCCAGTGCAGGTGATAAACCGTCTGCCCGCCATGCTCGCCGGTATTCGAAACGAGGCGAAACCCCTTTTCGATTTTTTCGTCGGCAACGATCTGGCGCATCGCGGCGAGCATATGCTTCGCCGTATCGTCTCCCAGACCGAGTATGTTTTCCATGTGCGTGCGGGGTATGAGTAGAATATGCGTCGGCGCTACGGGGTTGATATCGCGAAAAGCCAGCACATGGTCGTCTTCATAGACAATTTTCGCGTGAATCTTTTTCTCCGCAATTTTACAGAACAGGCAATCACTCATATGGCTCCTCAGCTTGATTCATCCGCTTTTCGACCACCCCTGGCCGGATGCCGAGCATCTCGTAGCGTTGCTCTTCGTAGTAAAGAATAATATCACGCGCACCGATACGGCCCATTTCGGCCTCGACATAGGGCGTACCATAGAGCTGAATGACTTTCTCACTGCGCCGCATCTCGGCCCATTCACCGCCCATTTTAACAGGGTTGGAGTTCTTGTTTTTGGAAAATTGCAGTATCTGAACATTACCCCTTGCCTGCGGATTCGCCCTGGTCGTTGCGCGCGTCACACTCGCCGCCATAATTTCGGCTGTCGGCTCTTTCTTTTTGTTATGCATCACGGTGCGGGTGCGCGAGCCTTTTTTAGCGGTGAGCGACATATAACCCGTCTTCTTGAGCCATTCGAAAAAATCACCATACGATTTACTGTTGTCCTCGCGGTTGATGAGCACGACACGATCCCTGCCCTTCACAAGTTCACCGCCCGAGCCGAAAATCTCTGCCTCTTCGCTGTAAGCCGAGTAGCTCTTGCGCTCGAATACCACCTTTTTACGCAGCGTCAGCCGTTGGCCATAAGGTAATGCGTCGCTCTGAACAAGGTTGCCCTCTTCAGAGCGCACTGCCGAATCGACGGCTTGTTTGCCCGTGGCGGTTTTTTGCTGCGCCGGTGTCGCTTCCGGGTCTTCATCCGGACGGCTGAAATAAGCACGCACATTGCCCTGAAAATCGGAGGTATTTGTCGCAACGTTCCAGCGTATCGCATCGGCGAGAAACAGATCCGAAGCCGTGAAAATGCGTGGCTCGGATTCAGAACGCATCAGGTCTTCGGGCTCGATAAATTCGGCCCGGTGCGCATAGAGCACACCGTTCTCCGAGGTTGCGATAACGTTACCGCGCACAATCGAAACCGAGGTTTCGAAGTTTCGCTCCATTTCATGCGCGGTAATCGTGACTTTTTCTCTCACGGGCCCATTGGCGGATTTCTTTCTGTTCTTTACGCGGGCGACGAGACGCGCATGGCCCCGCACGATCGCACGGTTTTCGGCCCGGATAAAAAGCGCTTCATCGGCGTTGATGCGCGTATCGTCGCGTGAATCGACGATCTCTACGGGTCCCTTTGCATAGGCATAACGCCCGTCGTCGCCATAGATTTCAATATTCGGCGAGGCCATTCTGAGGTTTTTCGAAGACACCCGCGCATGTCCCCGCAGGCGCATAATAGTATCGTTCTTCTTTTCGAAAGGGTTCGTCCCCGTCTCTTTGACAAACTCATCGCTGCTGAAATTGAACCGACCACGGTTTTTCTTTTTTTCTTTTTTGATCTGCGGTGGATCCGCTTTAAGGCTACCTGTCTTTTCGGTGGGTTTTATCGCGGCGGTCTCTGCCCGTTCTTTTTCGGCTGCGGGAGTTTCCACGGCAGCCACCGCTACGGGTTTTTGTTCCTGCGGTTTCTGCACCGGCGCGCTGCTGCAGGCAGCAAGCACCACCCCCACCCCGGTGGTTAAAACATAACGGCTAAAGGTCATCGGCCGTAATCAGCCTGACGGTGCGGCTGTTGGTAATATAACCGTACATCCATAAAATCATGACGGCAAAACGGTTGCGAAAACCTACCAGATAGAGAATATGAATAAACGACCACATCAGCCACGCGATGAGACCAGTAAAATGCGCCCGGCCGATTTTAGCGACCGCGCGGCCGCGGCCAATCGTCGCCATTGAACCTTTGTCCCAATAACGAAATGGCGGCATGGTTTTCGCCTGTAGTTCGGCTTTGATCTTTTTCGCGAGATATTGCCCCTGCTGAATCGCAACCGGCGCGATGCCAGGCAACGGCTGACCGCTCGACGCATCGATCGCATGTGCCGCATCGCCAATGACCGAGACCTCGGGAAAATCGGCCAAAGAGAGATCGGGACCAACAACGGCCCGACCCGCGCGGTCGAGCGGCGTGCCCAGAGTTTTTAACAGCGTCGCCGCGGTATTTCCCGCAGCCCAAAAGACATTGGCTGTCGAAACGAGTTCGTCCCCGATTTGCACCCCGTCGAACATGACATTTTTTACGGCAACGCCGGTGCGTACTTCGACGCCCAGACGCGTCAGCGCCTTTTCGGCGCTCTTGCCGAGCGAACCCGGAAAAGCCATCAGCAAATGTTCGCCGCCCTCTACCAGTATAACGCGCGTTGTATCGGGGTTAATCCCCCTAAATTCTTTCCTGAGCGTATGGTGCGCGATTTCGGCAATCGAACCCGCGAGTTCGACCCCCGTCGGGCCACCGCCGACAATAACAAATGTCAGAAGCTTGGTGAGTTCGGCCTTGTCTTCTTTACCGATCGCGAGCATCGCTTCGGCTTTTTCAAATGTGGCCAGAATCTTTTGCCGAATGCGCAGCGCGTCGCTCAGGTTCTTGAGTCCCGGCGCGTTTTTTTCCCATTCGTTGTGACCGAAATACGAATGCCGCGCGCCCGCGGCGATGACAAGGCGGTCGTATGAAAACTCGTCTCCCGAAACCAGGCGGATTTTCCGCTCTTTCGGCAATATTTCACCGACGCGGTTCATCAACACACGGACATTTTTCTGCGAACGAAAAATCGCGCGCAGCGGCATCGCAATATGGCCGGGCGACAGCGCCGCGGTCGCAACCTGGTACAGCAAGGGTTGAAAGAGATGGTGGTTCGCCTTGTCGATCAGCGTAATGTTGATATCAGCGCGCTTCAGCCGGCGCGCGAGCGTGAGGCCGGCGAAGCCGCCGCCGACGATAACAAGATGGGGTTTATCGAACCCGGCGTCTTCGGGGTGTGCGGCTTTAGGCGGCCAGTTATTCCCCGACATACGCTACCCGGCCTTTCAGAAATATCCCGGCAAGACGCTATTGTATTTTTTGCGCAATGCCGCCGGACGCTTCGCGGGTGCGGTCATGATGCCAAATTTAACCGAACCGGTTAGGGTATTGAGACTGCCCTTCTTCGCAATGAGGCCCGCCATCGCCGCCTTGAGCACACGCTGCGCATTTTCGGAGTTTTTTTTCACAACCGCCATGACATCCTCGACAGTCACCGTATGGTCATGGTCGCGCCAGGCATCGTAATCGGTCGCCATGCAGATCATCTGGTATGGCAGCTCGAGTTCGCGCGCAAGTTTTGCCTCGGGCAAAACGCTCATGTTGATGATGCCGGCTCCCCAGGATTTATAGAGTTTCGATTCGGCGCGCGTCGAAAATTGCGGGCCCTCCATACAAATCAGTGTTTCGTTCTCATGTAAGGGCAATTTGAGTCCGGTAATCGCACTTTTCAGAATCGCCGCAAGCCCCGCGTCCATGGGGTCACCGAATGAAACGTGTACAACAATACCTTCGTCGAAGTAGGTGTCGCGGCGGTGGCGTGTGCGGTCGATGATCTGCGAAGGCAGCACAAAATCCCCGGGGGGGATTTCTTCCTTTAACGAGCCTACCGCCGAAAAGGCAAGCACTGCTTCGCAGCCGAGGATTTTCAGCGCAGCCAGATTCGCATGCGCGGGAATTTTCGTCGGTGGAATAAAATGGCCTTTGCCGTGGCGCGGTAAGAAGGCGAGTTTTATCGTTTTGCCTCCCTCTTCGTATTCCGCGAGCGTAATTTCATCCGAGGGATTTCCCCAGGCTGTCTTTACCCGTATCTTTTCAAGAATCTTCATGCCCTCGACGCCGTACACACCTGTGCCGCCGATGATGCCGATATCCGCTTTTTGTTTCATGTTTCTTCCTTAACAACTATTCCGCGCGCCCGAGCCTGTGGCTATCCGAGAAGCTGTCTTGCAACCTCAGTCAACAGCCGCACACCGTACCCGCTGCCCGAGGGCGTATAAACGTTGAACGGCTTTTTGATCATACCGACGCCCGCAATGTCGAGGTGAACCCACATCTGGCCGTCGTCGATAAACGCATGTAAAAACTCCGCTGCGGTCGAAGCGCCGCCATAACGGCCGCCGATATTATTCA
>JAFLED010000158.1:4916-8730 GCA_017302045.1 Spirochaetota bacterium | reverse complement strand
CGGCGTTCGAAGGCGCATTGCCCCCGATGATGGTGAAGCCGTCGATAAGCGTCGTGCTTGTAATGGATGCATCGCCGCGAATTGCGCTGTCCACCGCGCCTATAATCGTTGTCGTATTAACCTGGATATTCCGTGTCCAGCCGCCGGCCTCATAACCGCCCTTTAGACTGATCCCCTGCTTCAGCGATACGGCGTCTACGTATGCACCCTTCGCGACCATAATCGTCATCGCCACCGTCGTTACCTGTTTTCGCAGTAGGTGGGCATTCTCTATCGCAGCCTGGATGGTCTTGTATGGCGATGTCTTGTTGCCTACCTGAGTTGCAGCCGTTGAATTTGCATCGACATATACGGCGGTGTCATCGGGCAAATGAAAGATCGCCGACGGGGTTTTGATCTGCTGCCCTGCATAAATCGTGGTAATGCGCCAGTAATACGTTATCGGTTCAAGCTGACCTATGCCGATCAGATCGCTCGTCACCAGGTTGTAAGCGGTTTGGGTTAGCGTCTTCTGCAGAACGATTGCCGAATAATCTGATTGTGAAGAAACCTCAAGCCGGTACTGCTGCGCGCCATTGCGTTTGGTCCAGGTAAATTTAGGCTCTTTAGAACTGATCGAATTATTTACGGGTGAGAGTAAATTGACAGGAGTGAAATCTTCTGTACCGAAGTTTCCATCTAAAAGTTCATTCGTGGAATAGTTCTGACAGCCTGCCAGAACGGATGCGGTCAACAGGCACAGGAAGTAAGATATTTCACGGGAGATGCGCAAGCATTGCAGCGGGGAGGCGCCACAGCCAAGGGTCAACTTAATTGCGGGGCGAACCCCCCCCTGTTCGGGGGGTTAGCCTGATTTCGCGCGGCGCAGGTTTTCGAGCGTGATCAGCAGAATATCGATATCCGACGGATCAACCCCGCTGATGCGCGAAGCCTGGCCCAAAGTACGCGGGCGTATCTTTTTGAGCTTCGCGCGGGCTTCGAACTTGATGCTGTCGAGCTGGTCATAGTCAAAATCTTCGGGTATCGGCCGGTCTTCGCTACCCAACCGGCGTTCGATGCGGTTCGACTCGCGCTCGTTATAGCCATCGTATTTGACTTCCATCGCAATCTTGAATTCTTCATCGCCTTCAATCACAGCGAGAGCGGGCGTGCCTTCGCGCAGGTCGGCAAAGACAAGGCGGATTGCCTCTTCGGAAAGCTGCGGGCGTCGTAGTACGGCCTCATACACAAGACCTTTCTGGACACTGATATCCTGGGAGTTAAGTTTATCGATCAGGGCTACGCTCAGCTTTTTCGTGTGAATCGCTTTTTTGTACTGCGCATAGCGCTCATACTTCAGATCGCAGGCTGCCTTCAGGTCAGTGTTTATCCCCAGTTCGGCCGCGTAGTGCATCAGGCGGAAATCCGCATTGTCTTGCCTCAGCGTCAGGCGGTGCTCGGCGCGCGAGGTGAACATGCGGTAGGGTTCGTCGACACCCTTGTTCACAAGATCGTCGATGAGGACACCGATATAAGCTTCATCGCGTTTTAAAATGAATTCGCCGCGACCCTGCGCGCGGTAGATGATATTGTAGCCGGCCATGAGTCCCTGCGCAGCGGCTTCTTCGTAACCCGTGGTACCGTTGATCTGACCCGCGAGATAAAGGCCGCGCACTTTTTTGGTTTCGAGAGTCGGGTAGAGTTCGGTGGGTTGAATGAAATCGTATTCAACCGCATAACCGGGGCGCATGATATGCGCGTTTTCGAGGCCTTTGATGGAACGCACGATATCCCACTGCACATCTTCGGGTAAACTCGTCGAGATGCCGTTGACATAGACTTCGTGCGTGCGCAGCCCTTCGCGTTCGAGAAAAATCTGGTGGCGTTCTTTCTCTGCAAAACGCACGACCTTGTCTTCGATCGACGGGCAGTAGCGCGGCCCAATCGATTTAATTTTGCCCGAATACAGCGGCGAACGATCGAGCGCACCGCGAATGATATTATGCGTTGCCGCGGATGTATATGTCAAATGGCAATCGATCTGCTTTTGCCAGAGTTTTTCTTTTGCATATTCGAAAGAAAAACTGAAGGGCTGCGGCTCCGCATCGGGTTCTTGCAGCTGCATGACCGAATAATCGATGGTATCGCCGTGAATGCGGGGCGGCGTGCCGGTCTTCAAACGGCCGAGCTCGAAACCGATGCGGTTGAGCGAAGGCGAAAGTTCTTGTGAGCTTTTGTCTCCATAACGCCCTGCCTGCGTCTGAAAATCGCCGACGTGAATCAGGCCGCGGAGAAATGTTCCGGTGGTGATGACGACGGCCGGCGCAGAAATTTCAAGACCGCGTTGCGTGATAATGCCCAGAACGCGCTTAGTTCGCCCTTCGACAGGCTCAGGGCGACGTGCATCCGGTGTCGGGCTGAGCTTGTCGAAGCCCGCATCACTCTCGTCAATCATCAGATCGGCGACACTATCTTGCAGAATGTCGAGGTTCGGCGTCGACTCGAGAATAAACTTCACTTCGTTCTGATAAAGCTTCTTGTCGGCCTGCGCGCGCGGCCCCCAAACGGCGGGGCCTTTGCTGCGATTCAGCATCTTGTAGTGAATGCCGGTGCGGTCGGTCGCAACGCCCATAAGACCACCGAGCGCATCGACCTCGCGTACCATGTGGCCTTTTGCCACACCACCAATCGAGGGATTGCAGCTCATCTGCCCGATGGTGTCTAGCGACATTGTCACGAGCAAAGTTTTAAGCCCGGCTTTCGCCGTAATGTGTGCGGCATCGCAACCGGCATGGCCGGCGCCGACAACGATGGCGTCGTAACTACGCGGATATTTGAAGTGGTCGGGAGAGAGGGCCACGGGTCAGCGGGGGTAGCCGAAACACCCCGTAAAGCGGGACACTCGATCACGGATTACTGCCGGCAATCGCGATACAGGTCGCATCGACACCCGCAGCATAAGTCCCCACAAGAGAAATGGCGCCCGTCTGTGCATTGAGCTGGTAGGCATACACCGGATCAGGCGTCGGATTCGTTTCACCCGAGCCGATGATATAGACGAAACGACTCGTTTCATCAAAGGTCACACCGATGGGATTTTTGCCCGTCGTGAAGGGTGATCCCGAAATCGCCGTCAAAGTGCCGTCGGCGCCAACGGTAAAACCGTGCGCCCCCGCTGTACCGATCGCGTCACCGCTGTTCGCAACATAAACATAACGGCCGTTTATATCCCCACTGATAAACCCCGGCGCGGCGCCGGCAGAGAACGGAGAATTTTGCATCAAGGTCAAAGCACCTGTGGTGGTGCTGCGTGTATAGCCCACCGCATTATTACCCGAGTACTGCGCATAATAGACAAATTTTGCCGATGGGTGTATAAATACCGAGATACCGTTCTGCAACGGGCCGAACGGCGACCCCGCTATCTGCGTCAGCACTCCGGTGTGCTGGTTGATAGCATAGACGAATGAGTTCGGGTTCGGCGAACTCTGCGTCGAACCGGCATAGAGATAAAGCCCATCGGGAGAAACCGCGACCGACGCAGGGGATGATCCGACTGCTGCGGCAAAGGGGGAGCCCGCGACCGCGGTGATTGCACCCGTAGAAGCGTCGATTGTAAAGGCAGAGACCGCGGCGACCGCGGTGTCTTCATGCCCGACGAACAGAAAACGCCCCGCCGGGTCGGTGGCGAGAGCATAAGGAAGATTACTCACTGAAAAAGGCGAGCCGCTCTGGAACACAAAAGTCTTACCCGATGGAACCTATGAAATGATCGGCAAAGCCACCAAACAATATTTCACTTTCAAGCCTGTGATGGGAACCGCCTGCGAACAAA
>JAFLED010000158.1:0-4906 GCA_017302045.1 Spirochaetota bacterium | reverse complement strand
GCTCTGGTTAATTTTATAGGCCGCGATGCTTGGGGCGGTACGGTTGGCGATATAGAGATAGTTGCCCGACATATCGCGCAATACGAAGCGCGCCCCCGAGCCTGAGCCATAGGTCGAAAGCAGGCTCAGCGCGCCGGTATTCGCATTCACCGTAAAGGCCGTAACATTGTTGTCGGCGACATTGGCGACATAGGCGAAGCGCGGCTGAAACAACACGCGAATGCGCAGATCGCTCGAAAGTGTGTCGGAATCCAGGTCGACGGTGATGCGATAACTGAGACTACCCTGCCCCCGCGTCGGCGTACCCGAAATAGTACAATCACTCGCGAGCGACAGACCGTCGGGTAACGCAGGGCTGGCGGTACATGCAATAGGGCTTCCGGGCAACGTTGGAGTCACCGCTGCCATGGCGACGTTCTGGGTAAGCAGAAGGGGATTCTGTGGATAAACAATTTCGGTCGTCCAGAATTTACCCCAGCTGCGGCAATGGCTCCCTGCGAGAGCCAAAATGAATATCACAGGGGCGATCCGCCGCATTTGAATTTTGTTTTGGCGACGAAATGCCTCGTCAAGCGCATGCAGATTCTACAGCCGCGACCAGCTACCGCATCTGAGGTGACTACCCGGTTGGGTGTACGCTATGGCCGGCGCGCGGGTCGAAAACCGGTGTCGGCAAATCCGTTCCAGGGATTCGTACCCGCTGGCTTTGTCGCCACGAGCTCGCTTGCGGCACTGCCATAGGCTCCGCCGCGGGTGGCGCGCAGGTTACTGCCCGCGGGCCCACCCTGACTGTCGGCATCGGTATAAGGAGAGCTGTTCGCGTAGTTGTTGGTAAACTAATCTGAGGTCCATTCGAAAATATTGCCCGCCATATCGCTGAAACCCAAGGCGTTTGTCGCTGCCGTGCCGACCGGGTGTGTTGCACCAAATAATGGCATCCCGCCAATTTAGCGTCGTGACCGGTTGCTGGCTGGTGCCGCCGCCACTATTGCCCTGCGTACCGGCAAGGGCAAAGACATAACCATTGCCCGCAGTCGCCCAGGTTTTCACCGCCAGCCACTGCGCATAACTGATTTCATATTTCGCGAGCGCAAATAACCGGATCGAGGCGACCGTATGCTCAGGCGATGCCTGCACTCCAACCACGTTTGAGCCGCGCAAAAAACCGGATGTATTTGCGGGTACGCAAATCATCGCGAGACTGTCGTTAACCGTGCGCGAACGGCAGGCGCTGAGTTCGCTGTCTATCTCCCAGAATTTTCCCCAGCTGGTGCAGGCGGTATTAAAGCCCAAAGCAAGTAAAGTGAAGCAGAGCCCCTTGCCGATGGAAAGCGTGTTTACGATAGGTTGGCTCACCTTAAGATTATAACACAGATTTTCATTTTGTCGACCGGAATGATCATTCAGGACTTTTAAAAAAATCACCGAACTCGCTTCAGCTACAGGTTTCAACTTTTCGGCTGGTCATGCGCCCCTGGCGGATTGTGCTCGGCCAGGGAAATACCTCGTCAGGCGCATGCGGGTTATAGAGCAGGTACTGTGGCCCGAATATTTCTCTTTCTTATGTTGATGTTCGCGGCGCAGGCCCAATCCGGCGACTATGATCGTCTGCTCCTCGGCGTCGACGGCGACCTGGTCACCGGTCACTTCAGCGATTGCACCGGCGCATGCAAATTTGAGTGTAATTTCTTTTTCGCAGGCACACGCACGGCCGGGGCCTTCGAGATCACCGCCTATGTGCCGGGCGAGCAGGATGCCATTCGGGGCACTGCCAGACACGAAGGCAAAACAATACACTTACGCCTCGAAAGCCTGCCCGGTGGCTGCTGGAATGTAGCCCCCGAGCTCAAAGCGGCCGGCACAGAGCTCTTACTCGATCAAAAAGCCGACTGGTTGCAGATACGCGCCGTAAGAGAGAAATCCCAACTGCGCGCCCGACCGCGGGGCAAGAAGACATTTCGCATCGACAGGCTGCAGACGGTCATTGTATTAAAGAGACAAAAAGAATGGCTCTATATCCGAAAACCGGGAGCGGAAAAAACGCGCGGCTGGCTGCACGAGAGTGAATTGTATCCGCTGCGCACACGGCGCTAACCCTACCCTCCTAAAACTGTATCCGGGAAAGTTACGCGGCCCGGTGGTCCGCGTTTTAGAAACGCGGCTGTTCTTTGCGGCAATATCGCTGCCTGTTGGACCGCAGGCATTCTGAGTACCGTTCCGCCGAATGTGCGCCGTAAACCGCCTGACAGTGTCTGTCCCATGTTTTGAGCTGAGCTTCGTCGCAGACTTCTCTCACGACGTTTTCTGATTTCGGATCGGTTAGCGTATTACAGGTGATGTTGCAAAAGGTGAATATCTTTACGCAAGTGATCAGAAACAGAATTTTAGATAAATTGCGCATCGGTTGCAGGGGCGAAAACCGTTCCCAAAAAGTAAATTCTTCTATGCCAGACAACATCTCCTCCGCGACGCACGCAAAAACTTTACACCTCTCAGGCCGGCACACACCTGTCACATGCTTCGCAACCTTCTACTCTTTGCCACTCTCACCGCAGCCCTCTCGGCCCAGGGAAACAAAACCTTTCCCCTCGGCTCGTATGTTCCCGCCAACGGCCCCGGCGTCGTTGCCCTTGTAGCCGATCGCGGCCAGATTATATATACGGGCGCTACGGGTTATGCGAATATAGAGAAACGTACCGCCATGAAGACAGACTATGTCTTCAACATGGCTTCGGTATCGAAACACTTTACGGCGATGGCAGTGCTGATGCTCGAGGGTGAAGGCAAAATCAAAGCAACCGACGCGATCACGAAGTATATCCCCGAGCTGCCCGCGTATGCGAAAAAAGTAAGCGTGCGTCACCTGGTGCATCACCAGGGGGGCTTGCCCGATTATGAAGGTATCTGCGGCAGCGACGATCAACCGATGACGAACCAGGCTGTGATCGATTATCTGAAGACGACAAAAAAACCACTATTCGCGCCGGGTAAAAAATACCAGTACTCGAACACGGGTTATGCGCTGCTTGCCGTAGTCGTCGAACGCGCCTCGGGCATGGACTTTGCCGCGTTTATGCGCGACCGCATCTTTCAGCCGCTCGGTATGAAAGCCACATACGTTTTGAATCCCGCATCGCTGCCCACCTACCAGAAACGCCAGGTGCTCGGTTATTATGAAAGCTGGCGTGAGGGCCCTTATGTCTTTTCTGGCTGCGATACGCTTTACGGCGACGGCAGCGTGATCTCGAATATCTTCGATCTCGCCAAATGGATTCAGGCATTGCATGAACGCAAGCTGATCGGCGAAGCACAGATGAAGATCTACCTGAAACCGGTAACGGCGAAAGGCGGCTCAGAATATGCCTATGGTCTCGAACGTTACGACGACGACGGCGAAATCAGTTTCTCGCATGCGGGCAGTTGGGGTGGATTTATATCTTATGTGATCTATTACCCGCAGCGCGCGGCTTATATCGTAGTGATTTCAAACTATGATGGCTTCGATTATGCAGGTATTTCCGACGCGCTCTACGAGAAATTCCTCTCTAAATAAGTTTTGCTTTTCCCGGTGAAAGCCGGGACGCATCGTGGCCCATGTGGCCCAAGATACTCTCCCTGGCATTTGCAGCGGCGGCGCTCACCGGCGCCGTAGTCTATTCGCAGAGCAAGGCCGATAAAAAGCCGAAAAAAATCGAAGTCTTTGACACAAGTAAATCAGGTACACCTACGCCGTGGCCAGACGACAAAGAAAGCCCGACCGCAATCAAGAAAAAGCCGGTGCAGAAAGGCGAAGAAGAAAAACCCGTAAAACAAGAAAAAGCCGAACCGGAGAAAAAACCCGCGGCAAACGAAAAAGAGAAAGAAAAGAAAATTATGCCCAGCTCGAAATCCATGATTCCCGAGCCGCCGGCAAAAAAGCCCCCGCCGCCGCCGACCTGACGTGTGGCTGTTCGAGCTTTTCGCGCAGGCTGTCGTTTTTCTTGCAGCCATCAGCCTCGTCTTTGTACCGCTCGAATATTTCTGGCGCGCCGATAAGCCCGAGCCCGGCCGCATTCCGTGGCTGCGGCGCGACTGGTTCAACGATCTGCTTTTTTATCTGGGGCAGATTCTTATCTTCAATGCATTCACACTCTTCGTGCTCGGCTGGGTTTTTCACCGCATAGGTGAATCCGCCTTAGCGCCAACCTTTTTGCGCGAGCTTGCGCTGCCGCTGAAAATCTTTCTTGTCATCGTAGCGAGCGACCTTCTCATCTATTGGGGGCACCGCGCACAACACCGCTTCGCTTTTCTCTGGCGTTTTCACCGCGTGCACCACACCGCCGAGCACGTCGACTATCTCGCGGCTTACCGCGAGCATCCCTTCGACAACATCTACACGCGCGGCATCGAAACCCTGCCCGCGATTTTGTTCGGTCTAGATCTGAACACCATCGCCGGCTTCGTGACCTTCCGCGGGCTCTGGGCGCTTTTTATCCATTCGAACACAAACATCCGCTTCGGATTTCTCGAAGTGCTGCTCGGTTCGCCCCACCTGCACCACTGGCACCACGAGCTCGACAAGCGCGGTCTGTGTAATTACGCAAATCTCTCGCCGCTGATGGATCTCGCCTTCGGTACATATTATAGCCCGCCCGGGCGCCCGCAAAAATACGGCACCGCAGAACCGGTGCGGCAGGCTTGGTTCTGGCAGCTGATCGATCCCCTGCTGCCGCGGCGCAGATAGCCTTTTCTGTACGCGGAGTTCCTGAACGACTTTCTGACCCAGCGTGTCGTTGCTCACCCAACTCCTCGTACTGATCATCGCGGCGCGGCTTTTAGGCAGCCTCTTCAAACGTTTTCACCAACCCGCAATCGTCGGCGAAATGCTGGCGGGCGTCATTCTCGGGCCGAGTGTCCTGAATTTCAT
>JAFLED010000157.1 GCA_017302045.1 Spirochaetota bacterium | reverse complement strand
TTTTTTCTTTTTCGGGCTTTGGCGCAGCGCTGCGAGGCCCGCTTTGATCTGCGCGGGCTTTGAAATCGTTTTGCCCGCACCGCCGAAGGTTTTGGCTATTTCGTCATAGTGCGTATAGTCGAGCATGCAGGCGACGTCGTCTTTGAGTATGTCGATCTGGTCGCGGTAGATCTGCGTCCAGCAGGCGTCGTTACCGATGATCGCACCGACCGCGATGCCGTGGCGTGCGAAGGTGTCGAATTCCATGAGACTGTACCCTGCCGAGCCATCGCCATAGAGAATGATGACGTCGTGGTCGGGCCGCGCTATTTTAGCCCCCAGCGCAAAACCCGCACCCACGCCGAGCGTGCCGAAGACGCCGGGGTCGAGCCAGGTCAATGGGCCACCGGGCCGCAGAATATAGGCGCCGGTTGCGACGAAGTCGCCGCCGTCGGCGACCAGTATTGTTTTGCGCGTCAGGTTCTCGGCGGTGCGCGCAAAAAAATCGACGGGGTTAATGAGCTTCATGGGCTTTTTCGCCTGTTCAGCGATTTCTTTTTCGCGTGCGAGTTCGCGCTCTGCGAGTGTTTGCAGCCATGGTGCGATTTTATCGGGTTCGGCATGCACTCCCGCATTTGCGAGTTTAACGAGCAGCCCACCCGAATCGCAGGGGATGCCGAGATCGGGTGTTTTGTTGCGTGTCAGCGCGCCGCGATCGAGATTTACATTGATGTGGTAAGCACGGCGGTTGATGTGCGCGCCATAGTTGAGGCGAAAGTCGGCGGGTACGCCCAGTAAAATGACGAGATCTGCCTCGCGCAATGCTTCTTTACGTTTTTGTCTGAACTGTAAGGGGTGGCGTGAACCCAGAAGACCGCGCGCCATACCCGAGAGATAAACGGGAATCCCCAGCTTTTCGAGCGCGGTGGCGATGTCGCCTGCGGCGCCGGGCTTCAGCATTGCCTGGCTGCCGGCAACGATCACGGGCCGGTTTGATTTCGCAATAGCAGCTCCGCAGCGGTCTATCCAACGGTCGGCAATAAATGCCGGTGGTGTTTTTTTCGCCGCAGCGGCGGCGACGCGGCCGGCGCCACGAAACAGCCGGTTCACATGAAACCCCAGATACGCGCGGATAAACCCGGCGACGATACCATTCCCCTTGGGAGTACCTTCTTTATACCAGTCGCGCACGAGTTGCTCGTCATAGAGCAGGTCGACGGGCAGCTCGACGAATACCGGGCCAGGAACGCCGGCAGCCGCAATGGTAAACGCTTTGCGTAAGACAGGTGCAATCTCTTTGACGCGGCTCGCGCGCAGTGCCTTTTTCACATTCGAACGAATGAGTTCGATCTGATCGATATCTTGCAGCGAACCACGCCCGCGCAGCGCTGTCGCGGTGGCGCCGCCAATGAGTACGAGCGGTGACTCGGCCATCAGCGCATTGCGTATCGCGGTAATGGTGTTGGTGACGCCGGGGCCCGCTGTGACCACGGCAACGCCCGGTATACCTTTGAGGCGTGCCCAGGCATCGGCGGCGAAGACGGCATTCACTTCATGCCGCACATCGACCACACGCAGGCCGTTTTTTTTCGCAGCGACGAGAACCGGCGAGACATGCCCGCCGATAAGCGTAAAGAGCGCGTCGACTCCCTGTTCGCGTAGCACCTGCGCAGCGATTTCTCCACCGTTCATGGGCCCACTTGAGCAGAGCGGCTGGGGTGTCAAATAAATAGATATAAAGGTCTTAATATATTTTAATCAACCGAGCGGATCAAACCTGCAAGGTGGATTAAAATTCTTGCCGCTCTGCTTGATCTGCATCAATGGCAACTTAGAAATCCCGAAGTATTATCCATCAGAAGTTTTGCCGAAGGAGGAGATTATGCATCTCAAGTTTATTTTTTCCGTGGGGGTTGCCTGCCTCTTATCTGCCTGCGGAGTTAAAGAAGAGAAAGCGATTTTGACACATGCTCCCGAGGTGCCTCCGCAGCTGAACCGCAGCGGTAATACCAAAGTGATCGTCGAACTCGAAACCAAAGAGCTGAAAGGGCGTCTCGCCGACGGGGTAGAATATACCTTCTGGACATTCGGCGGCACTGTGCCCGGCCCGATGATTCGCGTACGCGAGGGCGACGATGTTGAGTTTACGCTTTCGAATCACCCCACGAGCAAAATGCCGCATAACATCGACCTGCATGCGGTAACCGGGCCTGGTGGCGGGGCTGCGGCGTCGCTGACCTCTCCGGGCCACAGCTCTAAATTTTCTTTTAAGGCAATCAATGCCGGTCTCTATGTCTACCACTGCGCTACCGCGCCGGTGGGTATGCACATCGCGAATGGTATGTACGGTTTGATTCTCGTCGAACCCAAAGACGGATTGTCAAAAGTGGACAAAGAATTTTACGTCATGCAGTCTGAGTTCTACACCAAGGGAAAAAACGGCGAAGCCGGTCTACAGCCCTTTGACATGAACAAGGCGCTCGACGAAAAACCCGACTATGTCGTGTTCAACGGTTCCGTGGGCTCGATGACGGGCGACAAGGCGCTGAAAACCAAGGTCGGCGACAAGGTACGCTTTTTCGTCGGCAATGGCGGTCCTAATCTCGTGTCTTCGTTTCACGTGATCGGCGAAATCTTCGACCACGTATACACCGAAGGCGGCACCGAAAAGAACCAGAAGAACGTGCAGACGACACTGGTGCCTGCCGGCGGTTCGGCGATTGTCGAATTCAAGATGGATGTCCCCGGAAACTACGTGATCGTCGATCACTCGATCTTCCGCACCTTTAACAAAGGCGCTCTGGGCCTGCTGAAGGCAGAGGGCGAGGCGAATACGAAAATATATTCGGGCAAACAGGCTGATACCGTCTATCTCGGTGAAGGTGGGGCAACGCAGACCATCCCCGCCGAGAAAGATAAGAAGATCGCGGCGAAAACTAAAGAAGAACGCATCGCCGAAGGCAAGCGTATCTATACCACGAATTGCCAGGCTTGCCACATGAATGAGGGGCAGGGTGTGCCCAAGGCTTTCCCTCCGCTCGCCAAGTCTGACTACCTGAATGCCGATAAGAAGCGCGCGATCAAGATTCTGCTCGAGGGTAAAACCGGATCGATCACTGTTAACAAAGAAAAGTATGACAGTGTCATGCCGGCGCTGGGCCTCAGCGACGAAGACATCGCTAGTGTTCTGACCTACGTACTCAACACCTGGGGCAACTCTGGTGGTGAAGTTACTCCCGGCGAAGTTGCAGGGCAGCGGGGTATCCATTAGAAGAAACTACAGCTTACGGGCCGCTACGGCGGCCCTTTTGATGACACTTTCGATCCATGCCCGTGACGGGGGCATGGTTCTCATTCCTTCGAACAGTTTCAGGCCCTTTGATCTTAAGAAAGAGCAAAAGCCTGTCTTCATAAAAAAATTTCTGATCGATACTTACCCGGTCAGCACCGCCGATTTTGCGGCCTTCATCGCGAAACATCCGCAATGGAAAAAAGAAAATGTGCCGGCGATCAAGGCCGATACGGGTTATCTGAAAAATGTGGATTTATCTCCCCGGCAAAATAATATTGTGATGACCCAGGTCTCATGGTACGCCGCGCGCGCGTATTGCGCCGCACAGGGCAAACGTCTGCCGACGCTCTACGAATGGGAGTATGTCGCCACCTTCAATAAGTGGGATGCCCGACCGCAGACAAATGAACGTATTTTAAGCTGGTTCGGCAAACCGAATGCGATGCACGAAGGCGCGCTACTGGGTTCGGGTCTCGTGAGTCCGCAGGGTGTGCACGACCTGCACGGCCTCATCTGGGAATGGGTCGATGATTTTAATTCTTCCACGGTCACCGGCGATTCGCGCGCCGACACCGATAGCGAGTCGAACCTGTTCTGCGGTGCGACGACGCTGTCGGGCAGCGATCTCAGGAACTATGCGACGTATATGCGCTACGGCATGCGCAGTTCGCTCAAGGGAAATTACACCGGTCACAATTTAGGCTTTCGTTGTGCCAAGGAGACTATATGAAACTTACGTATTCATGCGTAAGGGGGTGGTTGCACCCCCCCCTTACGATCCCCCGGCTTACCGTCGTCGTTTTTTTCGCCGTGATCAGTCACTGCTCCAAACCCAAAGACCCCCACGCCGATCACGCGGCGATGGCGGCGGGGCAGGTCTCGGGCGCTTCTCTCTACCAGTTTCACGACAAGTTCACCGACCAGAACGGCAAAGAGCTCATGTTGCACGAACTCTCGGGCAAGTATGTGGTCGTCGCCATGTTTTACGCCACGTGTACCGCGATCTGCCCGCGTATCGCCGCAGAGATGCTGCGCCTCGAAAAAAGTCTTTCGGTATCGCAGCGCACACGTACCCGTTTCTTGATGATTTCGCTCGACCATGAGCGCGATAACCCCGCCGCGCTGCGCAAGTTCATCGATAAGATGCGCCTGACTGATTCGTTCACGCTACTCAGCGGTAAGAGCGAATCGATACGCGAGGTTGCCGCGGCGCTCGGCATCAACTATAAGAAGCTGGATAACGGTGAGTACTCGCATTCTTCGCTTTTCACGTTGCTCTCTCCTAACGGAGAAATTATTCTGCAGCACGCGGGCCTCAGCGTCAGCGTCGATAATTTTAAAGCGAAGATTAAGCCATGAGAAAGCTCGAATGGAATGTCCAGTACAGCGTCGGCGTACCGAAATTAGACCGGCAGCACGCCTATCTTTTCGAACTCGCGCAGAGACTGGTAAAACACATCGACGAAAAAGAGATCCTCGAAAAGACAATCGCCGAGCTATACCGTTATGTCGAGCAACACTTCGCCTATGAAGAGTCGGTTATGGAAAAAGCCCACTACGACGATGTCGAAAGCCATCGCAAGGCTCATGCCCTCATGCGCACGAGGCTTGACCTGCTTGCTGGCCAGCTACGGCAGGGTGTTCTGCACCGCGGCGAGCTGGTTGCGTTTATGGAAAACTGGCTCACGATTCATATCCTGGGCGAAGATATGAAATATATTCCCGCGGTAGCGGCATTGAACACGGATTGATCTGCGTCAAGGCTATGAATAATATATTTTGGTAGTTTTCCCGCATGGATCGTATACCGCTTTTTGCCACGGCTTTCCGTATCTTCTTTCTTGCCTGCGCCGGCCACGCGGCCGTCGTGATACCGCTTTGGGTTCTGAAACTGAATGGGCATGACTATGCCCCGACGGAGGTCTCTCCGCTGGTCTGGCATAGCTATGAGATGGTGTTTGGTTTTTGCCGCGCAGCAATCTTCGGTTTTCTTTTTACCGCAGGGCAGCACTGGTCGGGAAAGTTTCTGCTGGGTGGCAATTCCCTGTTTCTGCTCTTCATCCTCTGGCTGGTGGGGCGCTTTGCGTTTTTTTTGCCGCCTGCTCTTTCTGTCGCTGCGCTGGCGCTCGATACGATAGCTAACTTGTTTGCGGCATACCGACTGCGGCACTTACTCGACCCGCAGCGTAAACATAATCATAGCGTCGTGTATCTCTTCTTCGTTTATGCGCTGACTCAGATGATTGCGGCGCTGATGGCGGTGCGCACCGAGTTGAGCTGGCACTATATGCATGTGGTGCGTCTGGGCCTTATTGAAGTCATCGTTTTCATCATAATTATTGCCGGGCGGATTTTACCCTTTTTTGCGTCGGTCGTTTTGCCTGAAATGAAACCGCGAATCTTGCCGCGTCTGGAGAAATGGATTGTCCCGGTTGGTTTTATCTCGCTCGCGCTTTTCGCGGCCTCTCCGTATTTTCCTCACGGAGAAAAATATGCCGCCTTGTCCTTTTTGGTTACGGCCGTTTTACATGCGGTACGTTGGTTCTTTTGGCATCCTGCGGCGACCTTCAGGGTGCCGATTCTCGCGGTTCTTTACATCGGTTATTTCTGGCTTATTGCCGGCTTTATTCTGCTCGCAATAGCCGGCGTTGGCTGGATTCCCCTTTCGCCCGCATGGCACATGCTCGCGATCGGTGCAGGCGGTATCTTTATTTTCGGAATGATGACCCGCGTCGCTTTGGGGCATACCGGCAGGGCGATCAAAGCGTCGCCTGCTGTTGTTGTTTCTTATTTCGCCCTCGGAATTGCTCTCCTCTTGCGCGTTGTTCTCCCCCTTGCCGGTCTTTACCACGAGGCCTATGCTTATGCGGCGGCGTTTTGGTTTGCCGCCTTTGCCCTCTATGTGGTTGAATACGGTCCGATTCTGTCGCGCCGCCGCATCGATGGCAAGCCAGGCTAATATGCATTATTCTGCTGTTTTGGCCCTCCATCTCATGGCCGCCACAATTTGGACCGGCGGCCACCTGATTCTGTTCTTTACTGTTTTGCTTCCCACGTTGCGCGACAAGAACATCGACCGTATCAGGGCTTTTGAAAGACGATACGAAAAAATAGGAATTCCCGCGCTTTTAGTTTTGGTTTTGACGGGACTCTATCTCGCCTGGCGCCAGGAGCCCGAGTTTGCGCGTTGGTTCAGCGCCGCGACCACCATCTCGCGGACCATTATGGTGAAGTTGTCGCTTTTGGCCTCGACGGCGGTTCTGGCCGTTCATGCCCGGTTATTTATTATTCCCTCGCTGAGTAAAGAAACGCTCTTCTCACTCGCACTTCATATCACGCTGGTGACTATGATGGCGGTATTATTTGCTCTTACAGGGCTTTTTCACCGTTTCGGCAGCATCTGGTAGGCCGTACGTGCTTCGGAGTACAGCAGAATCCAAAAATCGCTTTTCATGCCGACCGCCGGTCGCGGTCGGTTTATAAATGGAAGAGATCGCCATACCGCCCTTACCCACCATCGTCGCCCAGGTAATGCAGTTCGACGCCAACAACCCCAAGAACGGGGCTGCCGACCTCGAAAAGCTGGTGGTGCCCGATAAGGCGATCAGTGCCGAACTTCTGCGTGTCGCTAACTCGGCGTTTTACGGCAGGTCGGGTAAGGTGAAGGTACTGCGCGATTCGCTTGCGGTGCTCGGCATCAAGGCCACAAAGAACCTGGTTATCTATCTGAGCACGAAGACGATGTCGGCCAACTACAAGAGCGATACCTTCAAGAAGTACCTCAATCGCTTTCCAATCTACGCCGCGCTCGTGGCGCAGAACGTCGCGCTCGAAACGAAACTCAAACCGCAGGCCGACGAGTGTTTTCTCGCCGCGCTATTGCACAGTATCGGCATGAATATCATGGCGCTGCAAAAGCAGGGTCACTACAGCGACATGATCGATGCCTGTGAAAAAAACAAATGGGAGCTCTCGAAGCTCGAGAAACAATCCTACGGTTCTACGCATACGACGCTGGGCAAACGCGCGGCCGAAGCCTGGAAGTTGCCGGAAATCTTCAAGCGTCTGATGGAGATATCTCCCGCAACCGAATATACAAACCTTCTCGACCCGCTGGAGAAGTCGACCTACATTGCGTCGGTCGTGGCGTCGACGCTGCTTGAAATTCCCTATCCTGAAGCCGCGAAGGCGAATGTGCAGCGTTGTTACACCGATCTCGGCGGTACGCAGAACGTGCTGCTGCGCCACGGTTCGCCCGATGCGCTGGCAAAGATCCAGGCGCATCCTTTTGCGCAACTCGCGACGACCTGAAACCCGGCATGAGCCAGAGAATCCTTCTCGTCGAAGATGAAGAGGTGCAGCGCACTGCGCTCGAGACTTTCGTTCGGGCTTGGGGCTACGAAGTTATCACGGTTGAAACTGCCACGGGCGCGATTGTTTACCTGAGCCAGAACACGGTCGACATGGCGCTGATCGACCTGCACCTGCCCGATAACCCGGGTATCGAAATTCTGAAGCACATACGCGATACCGACGGATCTATTCCCGTGCCGGTATTTATGATGTCGGCCGACGATTCGCCCGAGATTCGTATTGTCTGCATGTCGACCGGAGCCGACGACTTTTTGCCGAAACCGCTCAACTTTGCGGATGTCTCGATGAAAATTCAGCAGGCATTCGAGCGCGTCAGTTATAAGAAGCAGATCCAGGAGCTAAACGCAAAACTCGAAAAAGAAAAAAAGAGCCTGCAGCGCTATTTTTCCGACGACCTGGTCGAAAAAATTCTCAGCGAAGAAATTTCAACAGAACTCGGCGGGACCATTGTAACCGCTTCGATCATGTTTTTCGATATTCGTGGTTCGACGACGATGGCCGAAAAAATCGGCCCGCAAGCTTACGCCGAGCGTATTTCAAAGCTTTTTGCCGATCTCATGGATATCGTTTTTAATAATGGCGGTTCGATCAACGAACTGCTGGGTGACGGTATTCTTGCGACATTCGGATGCCCTTTTCCGAAGAATGAAGACGCGCAGAATGCCGTCAAGGCGGCTCTCGCCATCGAGTCGCACATGAATTCGATCAACCGCCTGCGCGAAATCGCGGGCAAGGTACCTTACGGTTTCGGCATGGGTATCTCAACGGGAAAAATTTTCGCCGGCAACATCGGTTCGGAGCGTATGATTAAGTTCGCGGTGATGGGTGACTCGGTGAATACTGCTGCTCGAATACAAGATCTCACGAAAGATTCGCCGTATAATATCATCATCGACGAACCGACGCGCGCAGCGGGAAATCCCCCCGTTGCAGTTACCGAACTCGAAACAACGCACCTGAGGGGCAAACAAGAGAGTGTAAAACTTTTCGGTCTCAGGGCATGAGTGTCCCGCAGAAAATACAGCCGCTGAACGCCGAAAAAGGCGCAGTGATATTTGCCGAGGGCGAGAAGTCGAACGGCTGCATGTATTTTATTTTTTCGGGAGAAGTCGAGATTACCAAAAAAGGTTTCG
>JAFLED010000156.1 GCA_017302045.1 Spirochaetota bacterium | reverse complement strand
TAGGGTGTCTTTTGGGAAATCTTTCTCGCTGATATGGTAGACAACGGTCTTTTTTCGCACCTCGTCGGGCAGCGAATCGAGATATTTGATCGGCGTGTGCAGCGGTGCGATGCCCGATTCGTGGTAGATCACGTTGCTGTGCCAGGGAAAGTTGCGCAGCGCATTGTAGCGCGACTCGCTGATGATTTCCATCTGTTTGAGCTTTTCGTGGATTTCGGGATCGTTGTTGTGATCTGACGAATAGACGAATGACTGATCCTGGAATTTCAGATTAAAGCCGATCGCGGGAATCGAATGCAGCGTGTAAAAAATATCAAACCGGCCGCCGTGAATAAAGAACGGCTGCCCGACCTTGACAGGCTTGAAGTCGAAAAGCCGGCGCATATAACTCTCGTCGACATCGGCGAAAGCGGAGTATTTTTTGAGAAAGCTGCCCATCACCGTATCGGTGGTGTAGATAGTGACTTTGCCCTCTTCGAGAATCTTCTGGAACGTACCCGCATCATGATCGGCGTGACAGTGGGTGAGAATAATACTATCGATAAATTTAGGATTTACATTCGAGTCTTCGAGCCACTCGGTCGTATTTACGGGCGGATCAACCATGATGCCGCAGTGGTTCAGCCAGATGATAAAGCCTGACGTGTTTTCATGCGGATCGAAACCATGGCTGGGGCCCAGGCAGGTGACGCCAAAGAGCGGCGGCACAAACGGTTCGTGCAGACGCTCACCGATCTGGTAAATCGTTTTGAAATCGATTTTACCGGGAATCTCAGCAATGCTTTCACCGCCTTTGGTAACAGAAAAGTTACCTTCGTTATCCTGGCTGACGGTGACGCCGTTGTAAGTAAAGCGTCCCTTTTCGTTGAATAGGCCGAAACCGACCATGTCGGAGAATTTAAACGTGCTGCTGAAAAACTTCATCTCGCGCCGCAGCTGCGGAACTTCGAGACCCGTCATATAATCTTTAGAAACGTCGAGATCACGCGGCCCGAACACGGCTTCGTTGAAAACTGTTTTGAAGCGAACAAATTGTTCCTGATTACAGATGAGGATGGTCTTTTTTTTCTTTAAAAAGAAATTGTAGTAAATGGGGAATTCCAACTCGGCGACGCTGATGCCTTTGCGCCAGTTAAAAAACTGTTTGGGCAGTACGAAGACCGTCGGCACGCCTTCGGGCAAAAACATCGTGTCTTTGATGGTTTCGGGCGGTGCCCCGAACTGAAAATACCCACCGGGGGTTTTCACCAGGTAGCCCCCGCGGGGCAATTCGGTAACGGTATGAGAGAGTTCCTTCAGAGGTTCCACAGTACGAATTTAGTTTCGGCGGCTGGTCGCGCGCTCTTTATCCTGACTGCAAACATCGCTTCGATTGCAGCGGGTCAAGTGGAAAAGATAGACAGCTCATACATACCCGGTACGGTCGGTTTTCGAAGGAGACGCGGATGTCCATACTCAGCAAAAGCCTTGCCCTGCAAATCATACCGGTCGACGATAACCCCGAGGGGCTTAAATTTCCCGGTATTCTGGAAGAATTACAGGAACGTCACATTAAGGTCAAAATGGAGCCCGATTTTGCCGCGGCGCCACGCTCTGAAACGGTGCGGGTTGAGTTCACGATGGCTAATTTTAAGTTCCATTTCGATTCGGCAATGGTTCAAAACAGCGATGGGAGTTTTATCCTTATCTCCAAACCGACAAAGATTTTCAAAAGTACGATCCGCAAGGCGCAGAGGTTAAGGCTGAACACCCAAATCGGCTATAATGTCTGGACAGAGCCGGGGCTCCACAACGCCGTTCTGACCGATCTCAGTTTGGTGGGTATGAAGTTTATTGCCACCCGGCCGCTTGCGAAGAATACGCTGCTCAGCGTCAATGTCTACATTCCAGGAAAATCCCTGCGCTTTATTTGCCAGGCAATGGTGCGTTGGTGCACCCGCGATCTGGAAATAGAAACCCGGTATGTCTGCGGTGCTATTTTTACGACGCTGTCGAATGAAGCCACGAAGCGCGTTGAGAAGTTTATCGCCGACGAACTGAAAAACGGCGGTGCAGAAGCATCTTTTGTCTGAGATCAGTTATCTTTGATCGTCGAAAATTTCGTCTATGTTATGCGCTATCGTCGAAGAGATGCGCATCAGCGGTAAATCGTTTGGATCTTTACCGAATGGGTCTTCGATTTCTTCGGCGATAATCTCAAGACTCGCGAGCGCATAAAAGACGAAAATAACGATCGGAATCATATAATAACCGAGTGTGAACGCATGGCCGAACGGCATCGTCATCGTATAAAAAAACACGAATTTTTTGATGAACGCGCTGTACGAATACGGGATCGGCGTATTTTTGATCCGCTCGCAGGCGCCGCAAATATTGCCAAATGATTCGAGCTCGTTATCCAAGATGATCAGATGCTCGCCTTTGATTTTTCTCTGCTTATAGAGTGCGTTGACCTTACCTTTGATGGCCTTCACGACCAGGTTCGGCAGGTGGCTGCCGTGCTTTGCTTCGACGCCGATTTCACGCAATGGTCCCAGTTCGGGTGGGTCGTGGTGCAGGTGTAGCTTCAGCGTTTCGGCAAAAACGGGGATTGCCTTTTGGAAAAAGAGGCGATCCTTACCTGCGGGCAAGATTGTCGAAAGTTTGAAAGCGAGGTTGCGGCTGTTATTCACCAGTTCACCCCAGAGTTTGCGTCCCTCCCACCAACGTTCGTAAGCGGTATTGGTTCGGAACACGAGGAGTAATGAAAGCACGACCCCGAGCATGTTGTGCATGGTGCTGACGTTCTTGATATGTGTCGTATCCGAAAGTTTCCAGTATTCGATCTCGAGAAAAGCGATGACACCAGCGTACCCGGCGATCGCGAACATCAGCGGTAAGAGTTTGCGAAAAGTATCCGCCCGGTGAAAACGAAAGATGAACGAGAACCATTCTTTGGTGTTGTAAGAGACCACCGCGGCAATCCTCAGAAAAAGCGCATACGGTCGATTTATTTCGTCGTGCCCGCTGTGTGCGATTATATTTCAACGGAATGTCTCTCACACCCTCCCGGGTGCTCTTCGACGAGTTTCTCGCGAAATCCCCCGAAAAAAAATTGGCTGAAAAGCCCGGTGACCTGCCGCGTAAGTCGAACTTCCGGGTCTATCTCGGCCTGCTTGCCGGTTATCGCAGCGCGTTCGCAAAAATTTTTATCGCCGCAGTACTGACTGAACTCCTCTATCTCGCGGTACCGATTACCACACGCCATATCATCGACGGGGTCTTGATGCGCCCGGGGCTTGCAGATGCGCAGAAACAAACTTTGCTGATCCAGATTGGCCTCGTGCTCTTCGGCACGCTGGTCGCGGCGCAGGGGCTGGATTTCTGGCGGCGCTTTTATACCGTGCTCGTCAATGGCCGCTTTGTCCGAGCGCTGCGGTTAAAACTCTTTTCGCACCTGATGAATATTCCCCTGGGCAGCATCCATGAGCTGAAAACCGGCGGTATTGTCTCGCGGCTCACGAGCGACGCCGAAAATCTTACGGGTATACTGCAAATGGCGATTATCTCGCCCGCCGTCGCTTTTCTGCGCATCGCTATCACCTTCGGTATTCTGATCCACTGGCATTTGCCGTTGGCGCTCGTCGCCGCGGGGTTTATCCCACCGCTGGTCTACATCAGTCTGATCTATATTCTCAAGGTCAGGCCGATTTACCGCTCGATTTCGAACGATCGCTCGGCGCAAGATGCGCGCACCAGCGAGGTCTTCACGGGTATTCGTGCGATTAAGGCATACGAAATGCAGACGCTTGAAAAGCGGAGGTATAACCTGGTGCAGGCACTCATGTTCCGCAAGAATATCTTTGCTTCGCTGAAAGAGTCTGGCATCGACGGCATCTGGAACTTTCTTATTCCGATCACTTCGCTCTTTATCATGGTGATCGGTGGTATTTTCTTTCTGCGTAAAGAAACCACGATCGGCGATCTGGTCGCCTTTCAAATGTACAGCGGCATGCTGCTCTACCCGGTTTGGCGTATGGTTTTTTCGCTTTCGCAGATCCAGAAATCCCTCGCCTCGCTCGAACGCGTGCTCGACATGCTCGCGCTCGAGCCTGAAAAAAATCCCGGGCGTGATGTTTTACCGCCGAAAATAGAGCGCGTCGCTTTCGAAAATGTTTCTTTCGCCTACCGCGCGGGGCAACCCGTGCTGAAGAAAATTTCATTCGAAATGAAACCTTCGCATATCTACGCAATCATCGGCGAGAGCGGCATCGGCAAAACAACGCTCATCGACCTGCTGCTGCGCTTTTACCAACCCGATTCGGGACGCATTACCTTGAACGGCCAGGACGTTACGGCATTCGATCTCGAAAGTTACCGCCGTCAGGTTGCCATCGTCACACAAGAGGCGATTCTTTTCGACGGTACGGTGCGCGAAAACCTGTTCGCAGACGGCGATAATTTTACCCAGGCGGATCTCCACCATATACTCAAGGCTTCGGACGCGGGTGCTTTTATCTCTGAATTGCCGAATGGCCTCGATACACTGATTGGCGAGCGCGGTTTTAAGCTCTCTGGGGGACAAAAGCACCGGCTGACGCTCGCGCGCGCGCTCGCGAAACGCGCGCCGATTCTCGTGCTCGACGAGGCTACCGCACACCTCGACACGATCAGCGAACAACGCATACGATCGCACCTGAGCGAACTCAAGAAAAACCGCATTGTCATCATCATCACGCACCGCCTGAGTACGGTGAGTCATGCCGATCAGATTCTGGTGCTGCGGCAGGGGGCGGTCGAGGCGATCGGTAAACACGCGCAACTGCTGAGAAAATCCAAAACCTACAAAAAACTCTGGCTTGCACAATAATGCCGTAAAAGCGCAATACTGTTCGTCTAATTCAATACTTGCTGAGGTTAACTCGCATCAAGCGGCAGAACGACCTGCGGCTCTATTGTTTCGAAGAGTACTCGCGGCCCGATTACCTCGCGCGCGCTATTCATCTGGGCGTCGACGCGCGTTTCTGCATACGATCGGTGCGACTGAACTCGGCCGCATTTGGCGTCGTCGCTTTTTCGTATGGCAGGGGCTTAACCGAATCTTCAGGCTGGGAAGACGAAGCCGAAGCGCGTGTGCATTCGGGTACCGCCAAATACTATTCGGTCGCAGGCCTCACCCGCTCCCCTGCCGTCGTCGACAAGGTTCTCGGCGATACGCTGTGGGCTGCGCCCGACGATGCCTTTCGTGCGATGGTACGGGATTTTATCAGTGAAACCAGCAACGAAATTTTCTACAATTTTTCGGCCTATCAATTAGAGCCTATCCGCGCGACGGGGCAGATTCACGTGCTGCGCTATTTGAAGCCTGAAAGAAAACAGCGGGATATCCCTCGGGATTTTACGGGCATTGCCGACGCTGTAGCCCGTAACTTTAATCCTGTGTATGTCGTTCGCCAGAGTTATGGCAGTGTAATCTTTTCTCTGAAACGCATCCAATACACCTGCACGCATTGCGGAGAGCAAAATGAACTGCTCGCAGCGCATTGCACCGCATGTTTGAGCCCCCGGCCGCGGTTGAGCGTCTATGCTCTGGCGATTTTCCTGTTGCGGGCATTGATCGACATGAGTTATGCGGTTTATGCGATTCTGGCGATTGGCTTTTTGATCTTTACTCTCTTTCACCTGCCCCCCGGGAGGTGACAAATTCGGCATACCGGGGCAAAAAAGTTTTACAGGCCATGCTCGCTTCGGCGCTTTACGTTCTAGTTTATGTCGCGCATCAAGGCAAGCTGGCTTGATTTCTGGAAACGCCCCGATCAGCGATATGAATTCCTGGCGGCGGCAGTGATTCTGACCATTGTCATGTTCAGCTCCGTCCCCTTTCTTACCCAGATAGACTTACGTCCTGGCGTGCAGCTCAACGATCCGGTTCTCAACCTTTTGCCGGCCCGCGACCTGAGCGGTACGATTTTCCTGATTATCTATTCGGCTCTCATTGCCGGTTTTGTATTTCTTTTGCCTTCGCCGACGCGGCTCGTCATCGGTTTTGAAGCATACGCCGTTTTTGTGGTCTTACGCATGATTACGATGTCGCTGGTTCCCCTCGAGCCGCCGATCGGTCTTATACCGCTCGTCGATCCGATTCTGGGTTTCATGTATGCCGGTAAACAGGTCAACAAAGACCTGTTTTTTTCGGGCCACACGGCCACGATGTATCTCGTCTACCTGATGCTCCCCTATGGTATTTACCGTAAAATTGCCTTTTTGGCGGTGCTCGTCATGGGCACCTGCCTGGTGTCGCAACGGGTGCATTATACTGTCGATGTGATCGTAGCGCCTTTTTTTGCCTACGGTGCGCTGCGCATTGTACTCTGGATGCGCCGGTTACTGGGATTACCCGCCGACCGCGAACAAGACGCGCTCTGAATCAGCGTTTTGTTTTATAAAAATCGTGCAACCATTCGGCCAGGTGTTCGCCGTCGAATTGTTTGAGCGAAGGTTCGTTGACGAGAACGTTTAATGCACCCTCGGTCAGCTGCGCGCTCGAAATGATATAGGTCTTGTCGGCTTTGAGGGATTGCATTTTGTTCTGCAGATTGCGTACCGAAATATCGCTGATATGCGAGCCGGTGCGCAGGCGGTAAAAAGCGAACAGGGCACGTATCGATTTGCTCTTCGAAGAAATCGCCGAATAAAGCACCAGGTCTTTTTCTCCCGATGACTCTTTTACCGGCTCGTTGTACTCGAGGTTAGTAATAATATAGAGGACAAACTTCTGGAACTCCTCGGGCATCATCTGCATGAAAAGATCGGCGCCTTTTTCAGGCGTCATAATGTCGTACTCGACGCGCAGCGCCGGTTTGCCGCCCGCCATATCGAAGAACTTCGTAAACTGGATACCCCGGTTTTTGCGAAAGCCAGAGATGGCATAGGTCAGGTCGGGAATCAGTAAAGGATCAAAATTGTCTTTCAAAATCTGCTTGAAAGGTTTCAGGTTTTCGGCATGCGGATTCAGGTCGATCTGATCGATGAACACCTTCAGGTGTTTCATGTCCTTATAGCTCTGTTCGCCGTCGTCGAGATCGCGGTAAAGCCGCGAGGCTTCGAGAAACATCTCTTCATTGAGATACAGAATGAGTAACAGGTACTGGTATTCGTACTTTTTCTCCGTGGGTAATGAATTGCCCTCGCTGTGTTTGCGCAGAAACTCAAGCGCTTCGCGCAAAGCCCGCGATTGGTAGCACTGGAAAAGATAGATATTAAAAAGCAACTGACGCACACTTTGGTCATCCGTATTTTCGATGAGCTTCAGGGTTACCTGTTTACCGCGGGGTATATGTGCGCCATAGGTCGCCATGGTGGCGTAGAGCAGGTTGTTGGGCTGCTCTTGGTCGCCCGAGGCGAGCAGCTTTTCCATGATCGACATGGCGCTCTCTTTTTCGCCGAGTTGCCAGTTTGTGACGGCATAGGCAAGCGTGAGCTGCGGGTCGTCGCTGTTTTCGAGGGCTGCCTTGAGATACCTCTCCGCTATAGAAAAATGGCCGTCCCCCAGGGCGATCATACCCACTTCCTGATTGGCGAGTTCATCGCCCGGGTTGAGCCGCAAGATCTCGAGGCAGGTCTCAAAGAACCCTTCAAGGTCGCCTTCGCTGCGGTAGATTTCGCCGATCTTTTTGAAAATCTCGACTTCCCGGTCTTTGTCGTCGAAAGCCCCTGAATCGATCGCCTTACGGTAACAGGTGCGTGCAAGCTCCCGGGCGCCGAGTTGCTCATGGCACTCCGCGAGGTAGATGTAAGAGCGGGGGGCAAGGTCGACATCTTCAGAAATGGCCGTCAGCTTCACGACGGCTTCGTCGTAATTACCCTCGTCCATCAGCTTTTGCACAAGATGAAAGGGATTACTTTTACGTAAGGTCAAAAGCCACGCTAAAAGCGCGACCAATACGACGAAGCTGAGGATAGCCAAATACAGCATGCTTTTGGGCAGATCGGTAATCGGCCCCCTGTCATTAGTATCGGCCGAAAATCCCGGGTGTAAAGCACAACAGCGGCTTTGCCGCTGTTATTCCGTTTTGACGACTTTAGCCAGCAGGTTGACTTCGGCCGGGCTCAGCTCTTCGATCGGCCGGCCGCGCGTGAACTCACGAATGACACTGCTCGATTGTTTGAGCCGCGTCCGCAATGCCGCCGCCAGCGATTCTTCGGTATAAAAAGAAGGCTTGCGTACAATGTTGCGGCCCATCCACAGCGTGCTAACGGTAACAATCAGAGTATTGATTGTTATTTGCAGCCATGTCGGCATCAGATTGATATTGGGGCGACCCGCGAAGAAGTAAAATGTGTTAAAAGTCGCCCATGCGCAGAAAATCAGCATCCGGTGGCGGATATCTTCTTTGGTGGTAGCAGGGTTGATCTTCAGTGCGATTTTCGAATAGGTCCATTCGATCAGGCGCCAACCGAGGTAGCTTACCAGAATACAGAGCGCCATCGCCAGCGGGGCGGCCAGAATTTTGGGAATATTGTAGCTTTGGCCAAGGATAAAAAACCCGGGATTCAGAAGCTGGTTGAGCTGCACATTCTCTTCGTGCGTCCACGCGCCTGAAAAGTAATAATCCCAGCCGCCGCTGTAGAGAAAGTAATAAAAGTAGAACATAAACACCATACCGAAATAGCCGTAATACGCAAAGCGGGTGCCGCGCTGCATGAAGGTATCCCAATGGCTGCGCTCGAGATCGATATCGGGGCATGGGGCGGCACAGGCGACACAGACCGACTGGTCGCCGTCTTTGCCCGGTGTACGGCACATAGATTGTGTGATGGGCTGTTTT
>JAFLED010000155.1 GCA_017302045.1 Spirochaetota bacterium | reverse complement strand
TTCGAGATTGGAGGTGAAAAGACTGTTGGGGGTCCAGGCGGTAAATAGCGTGGTGATTAGAACTGCAGAGCAACAGCCGCGCGACCTGTAACTTCTCAGACGCGGCAAAAGCAACATTATACGTCTGCTCGCCGTCGCGCAGCGTTGTATCCATAATCTGTACAATACGCTGGGTTGACTTGGATGCCGGATTTTTTTTTGCCATGGGCACTTAACCCAGATTCCCAGGAGCTGGGGCGATTGCCACCACCTCGGTACAGAATAACCCGGGTGCGCCCAATTGCAGTTTCATATGCCCGGCTGAAAGGTCTTTTCAGGCGGTGAAACCAAAAAAGGTTCGCCCATGGATTTTATGCGCGAAGCGATTCTCGAGGCGAAAAAAGGCCTCGCCGCGGGGGGAATCCCCATCGGTTCGGTGCTCGTCAGAAATGGTGAAATTATCGGCCGCGGGCACAACCAGCGCGTGCAACGGGGTAATCCTATTTTACACGCCGAGATCGACTGCCTACAAAACGCCGGCAGAATCGGCAGCTACAAAGACACCGTACTCTATTCAACGCTGATGCCATGCTTTCTCTGTTCAGGCGCCGCGGTGCAGTTTGCTATCCCGAAAGTTATCGTGGGTGAATCGCTGACATTTCCCGGTGCACCCGATTTCATGCGCGCGCAGGGTATCGAGGTCGTCGACCTGAATCTCGCCGAATGCTCAGAGATGATGCGCGATTTTATCGCAAAAAACCCCAAACTCTGGAACGAAGATATCGGCGAACTCTGATGGATTAAGGCGTCAAGGCCTGGCGCAGCATCTGCTCGCGCGGCGAACCCGCGCGGATGAACGCGACCGCGGTGCCAACCGGCGCGGCGAAGGATGTCCATCCCGAGCCATGCCATTTTTTGCCGGTGAGCGAATTGGTCCAGGTGCCTTTCGGTAAATAGATACGCCCCTCGGTCGCACCTTCGACGATCACCGGCGCAATCATCAGATCGCGGCCGAGCATCGCCTGGTGGCGTAGCTGGAATGTTTCGCGGTCGAAGGGGTAATGCAGAAACACGGGGCGCAGCAGCGGCAACCCGGTTGTCTCGGCTTCGGCCATCAGCTCGTCGAAATAGGGTTTCAACTTCAAATGGGTGCGCCCCAGCGCCGCAAACTCGGCCACGATCTTCTCGTCGCTGTAGACCTGGTAATTTTTATCGGGACGATTACCCTCATGCGTGCGGAAAAACGGCGTGAAGACCGCAAACTCGGCCCAGCGCAAAAGCAGCTCGCGCTTGCGGTGGTAATTGCGGATAAAGTGGTTGATCGTCGTATAACCGCCGATGTCGCTGTGGTTGAGCGCGATGCCCGAAATGCCGCCCGAGAGCATGCCCGTGATCGCCGAGGCGAGGCCGTCGTGCTCGTCATAGGTGACGAGCTGATCGCCCGCCCAGAAGAGCGGCGACTCCCCCGCCGAGCCCGCAAAACCCGCGCGCGTGAAAAACACGACCTGGCCTTCGAGGCCGACCTCGCGTATCGCCTCGCGGTTGAGGCGCGCCCACTCGACGGGGTATCGGTTGTGCCAGAGCGTTGCAGATTCGCCCGAAGCCATCACGGCATTCCACGGCAGCCACTCGCCGAAGTCGGCCATATAACCTGCAAGGCCATTCAGCAGCAGGTTCTGCTTGATAATATTCTTGAGAAAGTCGCGTGCCTGCGGGTTCGAGAGATCGACGAGATACGCGGGAAATCCGGCTGTTTGTATTTTGTATGGCTTGCCTTTCGCATCTTTGACAAGAAAGTTCTGCGCCTTTGCTTCTTCGAACATCGCGCCCTCGTCGGCGAGAAACGGATTGATATAACCCAGCACCTGGATGCCGCGGTATTTAAGCGAGAGTACCCAGTTGCGGAAATCGGGATACGATTTTTCATCGGGCACCCAGCGCCACCACAGCTGCGAACCAAAACTTGTCTGGCGGCGGCCGACCCAGTCCTGGATCCAGATCGCCGTGACAGGATTTCCCGCCTTGACCGCTCTTGCGAGAATTTGTTCGACCTTGTCTTTACCGCCCTGCACGCCGAGAATCGTGCCCGACGCCCAATCGGGTAGCCGGCGCATGCGGCCCATGCGCGCGGTATAGTCGGCGATGAGGGTTTCGAAGTTCGCCGCCGTCGCCAGCGACAGCGTCAGTTGTTTATCCCAGATCTCGAGTGAGAATTCGCGGCGCGTGAAATCCCACAGCTGGTAGGCTGTCTGCGCGGTGTCGAACGAGCGGTAGGCGCTCGTGAAAAAAAACGGAATCGGCGTATACGTGCTCGTGTCGGTGCCGCCCGCACCCGCCGTCAGCGTTGCGCCGGTCGTGATCGGCTGCAGTCCACGACCGATACCCTGCTCTTCAGACACAATCGGGATAGCCCGCCCGCGCAGATCGAGGTGCGTGAACTGCTCACCGCCGCCGAAGATGTGCTCGTTTTCTTCGGCGAGAAACTGCAGGCGAATACGGTTGTAACCCTGGTCTTTTGACGTACTTGTCACATTCATGACCACGCGGTCGCCCTGCGGTTCGAGGGTGAACTCGACGGGCAAATAACCTTTGAGGCAATGCACCCGGCCACTTACACGAATGGCTACGGCATCGACTGTTGCAGCCGTGAGCTCAAGAGCGGAGCACTCCTCTTGTTTTTCGTCATCCATCCAGTATGAACCCATGCGCTCAGAAACATGCGGCACGGCGCGCGCCACGGTGAGAAAAGATTCGGCTAGGGAAAAACGCATGAGCGGCCGGTTGCGGCGCTGGTCGATCACCTGCAGTTGCCCGAGTTTGGTATTTTTGACCAGCGCGAGGTGCTGTAGCGTGAGGCGCGCGGGAAACTGCGCATCGACCAGAACGGGCGTGCGCCGCATACAGGCACTACCCCAGGCACCCAGAAGCGCCGTTAAAACCCATACCCGGTGGTAAATCCGCATCGGCGTATATTGCCTTTCGGGGTAGCCGGACAACCAACTTGTGAGGGATTTGCGGCACCCCTTGGCCTGAAAATACCGCTTGCCGGCAACTATAGTATCGGTTCAAAGGAGCATTATGCGAATCATGATCATACTTCTGTCCGCGCTGGCACTCGCCGGCTGCGGTAATGGCTGTGACTTGGGTAAAATCAAAGACAAGGCCATGGAATACAAAGACAAGATTCCCACTGACAAAATTCCGACGAAATTGCCGAAATAACGCCCCGTGCGGCTTTTCGGTTGCCCGCGCCCGGTTCTTTTTAACTTTTTCCCGTGAACGAAATCATCGCCCGCAAAAAAGCCGGCAAAAAACTGACGCAGAGCGAAATTGAGCGCGTCGTCAAAGGCGCGACCATGGGGGATATCCCCGATTACCAGATCACGGCGCTTTTGATGGCGGTCTGCTGGCGTGGTATGGATGTCGAAGAGCGCGCGCATCTGACAAAAGCGATGGCGGCGAGTGGTAAGCGCCTCAACTTTCGCGCCGTCAAGGGCGTCAAAGCCGACAAACATTCCACGGGCGGCGTCGGTGACAAAACCTCGCTCATGCTCGCGCCATGGCTTGCGGCGGCGGGCGTCAAGGTACCCATGATTTCAGGGCGCGGTCTGGGCTTTACCGGCGGCACGCTCGACAAACTCGCGGCAATACCCGGTTACCGCATCGACTATACACAAGATGAACTTTCTTCATTTCTCGAAAAAACCGGCTGCTTCGTGATCGGCCAAACCGCCGACATCGCCCCCGCCGATAAAAAGATCTATGCGCTGCGCGACGTCACCGCGACGGTCGACGAAATCTCTCTCATCACGGCTTCGATTCTAAGCAAAAAATTTGCTGAAGATCTCGATACGCTGGTCATGGATGTCAAATGCGGTTCGGGCGCCTTCATGCAGAATCTCAAGGACGCGAAGGCGCTCGCGAAATCGATCTCTGACACCGCGAACAATGCCGGCATTCGAACTGTAAGCATTATCACGGCGATGGATTTCCCGCTGGGGCGCTTTACGGGTAACACGGCCGAAACTTATGAAGCGCGCGAATTCTGCCGCGCCGGCAGTTTTTACCGCACCGTTGGCGAAAAGATATATATAAGTAAAACAAAGTTAAGCGCCGCAGAAGCGCGTGTTGCATCGCTCGTCGAAGTGACCGTCGAACTCGCGGTTGCCCTACTCAACCCCGACGCGGCGTATGATAAGAAGAAGCACGATGCTGCTGTGAAAAAACTCTTCGAACTCTGGCAGAGCGGTGCGCTTGAAAAAAAATTCTCGGCCTGGGTTACATCTCAGGGCGGCGACGAAGCAGCGCTCGTCAAGAAGGGTGAAACGATTGCTGCGGCCTTTGAACGCAACAACGCCAACGAGGTTATTCCGATTTTTGCTGACAAGGCAGGCTTTTTCACACACTGTAATTCGCGCGCGCTGGGCAACCTCATGGTCGATCTGGGTGCCGGGCGAAAAAAATTCGTCGACCCGATCGACGACCGTGTGACTCTCGAAATGCTCAAGGCGCCCGGCGAAGCCGTAAAAAAAGGCGAAGCACTCGCGCGTATCTATAAGCCCGGCGTTTCGGCCGCGGAAAAAAAGCAGATTCAGGAAACCGGCAAGACCGCACTCTCCGTCACCAAGACGAAACCTAAGCCGGTAAAAAATATTCTCGCACGCCTCTGAAACGGCTCGAAGTGTGGATCAACAACCGCGAGGCTTTCGCGGCTGCTGTGAAGCTCTAGGCCTGCAGATCGAAAACCAGGCCGCGAATCTGGCCCATGAGATGCAGCGCAATGACGACATCCTGATTGCGGCGTAAGAGCCCGCTGTAGAGCTGCGCGAGGCGCGCGTCGATGGTCTTCACAATTTCATAGCGCCGCTTCTTTTTGTCTTCCCAGCCCTGCAGGCGGTAGCCGCGCGCCATGAGCATGCCGACGAGTGCCTTCACGGTCTTGCGGTAGGTCTCGAAACGGTCGCGCGAGGGGTTCTCCGCAAAATCGCGCTCGTCGTTATCCAAGTCGGCCATCATGTCTTCGACAGTCTTTGCTTTGTCGGATGCCCCCTTACGGGCAAGAATCTGTGTTACCAGTGCGCCAAATTTTGCCTGCCCCGGTTCGCCGGTCGGCGTCTTTTGCGGCGCAGGTGGAGTGCGCGAAAGCAGGTCGCCGACCGATAGACGTGGTGAAGCCACCTGCTGCATGATTTATCATCGGCGTTTTCGGGAAAAACCTCAGCCAAAACAGAATGAGTTGACGCTCTCCGCCATGGACAATAAACACGACGATGCTTTTACGCCGTTTTTTTGCGATGCTTCTCGCCCTGATTTCTGCCAGCGCCGTTTTTGCGGGCGACGCGGTGCACGATGCGATTTGCTCCCATGATGTGTCGCGCGTAAAAACGCTCGTCAACCGCGCCAATGTGAACCGCGTCACCGGCAATGTCTACCCGCTCGAACTTGCCTCTTACTGTTATGGCGGAGCCCTCGCGGTGGCCAACTACCTGCTCGACATCGGTGCCGATGTCAATTTGCACAAAGACGGCTACTCGGCGCTGATGTGGGCCTTACGCGCCTACTCCGGCAATGAGGCTTTCCGTCCGGTGATTATCCGCATGATCGAGAAAGGCGCCGATCTCAAAATCGTCGATGCGACGACGGGGCGTACCCCGCTCATGGGTGCCGCGGGCGCCGGCGACGCAGAGCTTGTGCGCATGATGCTGTCGAAGGGGGCCGACCGCAACGCGCGCACCACGGGCGATTGGTGCATCAGCGGGCAGACCACGCAATGCACCGCGGCAGACCAGGCACGCCTGGGGGGCTTTGTCGAACTCGCGCTCGAACTTGAGGGCAAAGATGCAACAGCATACCGCAACGGCCTCAGTGCCGCTATTAAGTCGGGTAATACGAAGCTCGTGCAAGAACGCATCGCCGCTGGTGCGGATGTCAACCTGCGCGAAGAACTTTCGCTGCTGACTCCGCTGCACTATGCGGTGAAAGGTCAAAACCACGAAATTGTAAAAATGCTGCTCAAGGCCGGAGCGAATCCCAATACCCAGAATTTTGCCGGCATATCGCCGCTGCGCGATGCTGTTACGTCGCGTTCGCCACAGCTTGCCTTCATTCTGATCGATGCGGGCGCGCGGGCGAACAACGAGCAGCTTCAGGGCTGCGGCGGTGGGCTTACCGAATACGGCTGGTCGATCGAGTACAGTCAGGTTGAGATCTCGCGCTACATGATCGAGCGCGGGGCGATCGATCCGCAGAACCCCGGCAAAGTTTTTGCCGAAACGTATGGCCGCAACAAAACCGACTTAGACATGGCAAAGCTGTTGATAGCCAAAGGCGCAAGGCCCAGCCCGGGGGACATCAATACACTCAAGCTGTTGCGCGACAATAACGCGTTTTTGCAGAAAAATATTGAACCGATCATCGCCTACCTCGAGCCGTATGCGAAAGACGCGGCCGATGCGACGACGTTTACTCCCCCGATCTTACGCTCCGCGAAATCTCCCGTGATAAAAGACCGGAACGCCGGGCGCGACGGGCGTATGTTCAAAAGCGCCGACCGTGTTCCGGGGGAGTAGTCTCCCCCGGCAACAACACCAAACCGGGTTTACACATGAGAGCTTACCTTGCCTTGCTGCTCTTTTCCCTGAGCGGCTCCGCGCTCTTTGGCCGGGGTATCACGATTCTCGTACACCCCATGCAAAATACCGGAGATACAAAGTATTCCTGGCTAAACGCCGGTATCACCGCCACGGTGATTTCTGATCTCGGAAAAATCCGCGATATCAGCGTGGTTTCCGAAGCTGACCGCAAGAAAGTACTCAAAGAAGTCGAATTTGCAATGTCGGGTCTTGTGGATGATGAAAAAGTTGTCAAAGTAGGAAAATTACTCGGCGCAAACCTGATTTTTTCGGGAAGTTATCTCGTCATTGGTAACCAGATACGTATCAATGCTCATTTGATCGATGTTGAGAAAGGTAGTATCGAAAAAACCGTGAAACTCGACGGCACCATGGAGAAACTCTTCGACCTCCAGGATCGCATTGTGTTTTCATTGCTCGCTGAAACGGAAAAGATCCGCATCAGCGATATTGCGCCGATACAGATCACACAGCAAGATAAAGAGAGCATCCGAAAGGATATCAGACCATCGCTCAGCTCTTACGAACTCTATGCGCGCGGACTCGAAATTCAAAGGAAAGATCCGCAGAAGGCGATGGAATATTTCAGGGAAAGCCTGAAGCGTGACCCGGGTTATCTCGATGCATTGCGTGAAGCGGGTAATACCGCAGCCAAGTCACTGGGCCTCTTCGACGAGGCGCTGGAATATCTGAACCGCACCGAAAAAATTATCGGCAAAAAGCACGGCAAAAAAAGCGCTCAATACGCGAGCCTGATGAACAGCACAGCCGTCGTTTATCACGACAAAGGTGATTTCCATAAAGCTGTGGGATTTTATATCAAGTCGCGGGACATTTACGCTAAGTTGCAGCTGCAGGATACCCCCGGTTACGCAAATCTGATGAATAATCTCGGCATTGTCTGTCGTAACCAGGGCGATCTCGCCAGGGCAATCGGTTTCTACACCGAGTCCAAAAAAATACGGGATCGGCTGGGTTTGCAGAAAACCGCAGGCTATGCGGAGCTCATGAATAATGCCGGAGTCGCCTTTCAGGAAAAGGGAGAAAACGAGAATGCCATCAAGGGTTTCTCGCGGGCAAAAGATACCTATGAAACCATCGGGCTGATCAAAACTGCGGGGTATGCCGCGCTTTTGAATAATCTGGCGCTGGTCTACAAAGCGCAGGGTGATCTGCCGCAGGCACTCGATTTCCACTTAAAATCGAAGGCGGGTTTTGAAGAGCTGGCGCTGCAGCGAACTGAGGCCTATGCCAACGTTCTTTATAACTCGGCGATCGTGTATGAAAAGATCGGCCAAACCCAGGAAGCAAGAAATTATTTCGGACAAGCGTATTCAACATACGCGCAACTCGGCCGCATAACCGAAGCACAGGACGCCAAAAGAAACGCAGACAGGTTACGAAGTGTAGAATCCCGCCGCGACTAAGCTACTGATATTTAACGAGAGCAACATTACTGCCCGTATACGGCCCCGCGATACTCTGCGTCCCATAGGTATAAGTGCCGTTGGCGGTTTGAGATCCGGCTAGATATAAGCCATTTCCCGAATCGACCGCCATGGCATTGAAAGCGGCACTCGACGCACCCGCCGAAATCGTGTTCACCCACTGCGCCGACAAGGCGGTGTTATACCGCACTAAAATCGGATTATTCGAGGTTGCTGTGCCCGTCGCCGATACAGAGCCAAAAGTATAAGCACCCGTGCCTGTCTGAAAGCCTGCGGCATAAATATTGCCACCCGTATCGGTGGCAACCGCGTTGAACTGCGCATTCCCCGCGCCGCTCGTCAGCGCCGTTGCACCCAAGACTGTACCCGCTGCGCTGTATTTGACGAGAATCGTGTTGGTACCCAACGAACCACCCGTGATACTCTGGCCACCATACGTAAAAGTACCGGTACCCGTTTGATATCCTACCGCAAAAACATTACCGCCCGCATCGGTCGTGAGCCCCATAAACTGCGAAGCGGCCGCGCCGGCGCTCACGGTATTCGCCCATAGCGCGGTGCCCGAAGAATCGTATTTCACGATGACGGCATTTGTACCCGAAGCTGTCGCCGTCGCAGCCTGCGAACCATAGGTGTAGGCTCCTGAGCCGGATTGATAACCGGCAGCATAGATATTGCCCGAGCTGTCGACAGCCAACGCGTTGAACTGGGCATTGTTCGTGCCGCCGGCGAGCGAACGCGCCCACTGCGCCGTGCCCGAGGAATTATATTTTACC
>JAFLED010000154.1:8109-8868 GCA_017302045.1 Spirochaetota bacterium | reverse complement strand
GGATGTGAAAAGTCTGATCCGCGAATTCGCCGACGATGCTGTCAACGTACGCATCGAGCAGCTTTTACCGGGTAAAAAAGTTTCGGAATACAACTTCGATGCTTTGGCTGAGTACCTGAACGGTGTCTTCCAGATCAAATACGATAACCTCGAAGACGCGGTGCGCGGCGTGAGCAAAGACGAATTCATTGCGAGCATACGCAAGCAGGCCTTAGACGCGTTCAACCGCAAAGAAGAAGAAATCGGCGCCGAGAACATGCGTATTCTCGAAAAGATGATCGCATTACAGGTGATCGACCAGAAATGGAAAGACCACCTGTATCTGATGGATCAGCTGCGCGACGGTATCTGGACGCTAGGTTATGCAGAGCGCAACCCGCTCGTCGAATACCGTTTCCGCGCGTTTGCGATGTTCGAAGATATGGTTGCAGCGGTGAAAGACGAAGTCACGGAGTTCATCCTCAAAGCGCAGGTCAAAGAGCAGCTGCACGAAGAAGAGGCAATCGAAGCCGAATACCACGAGGTCGGCAGCGCGCAGCACAATACCATGGCCGGTTTCGATATGACAGACGGCGTCGCGGCGCAGCCCGAAGAGGTAGGTCGTCCCGCTCGCGTCGAGCTCGTAGCTGGCGGCCAGGGCCGGCTCGATCAGCCCGTCGGCGCCGATCCGCAGCAGGCCGTCGAAGAGGAGGGCGCCCAGGTCGTGGCCGGCGGGGTCGGCCGCGGGGCTGTTCAGCAGGGGGATGGGCTGCCGGGGCG
>JAFLED010000154.1:0-8099 GCA_017302045.1 Spirochaetota bacterium | reverse complement strand
AGGCGGCGGCAAAACAATTACAGAACCGGCGGCCCGATGCGACAACCTCAGAAGCGGCAAAGCAGACGGGCGGCGGTTCGTCGAAGCGGAAGAGTTCGAGGCGGCGCTGAGACCTCACCCCGGCCTACGGCCACCCCTCTCCTAAAGGAGAGGGGTTTATGATTCCCCCTTCTCCTTTAGGAGAAGGGGGTTAGGGGGATGAGGGCTTCCCCCACTTGCTTTCTAAATACGCCTTACGCCCCGAGCCGTTATAATACTGGTAATAATGCGCCGGGTTTTTCTTGTAATAGTCCTGATGGTAATCTTCGGCGGGCCAGAATTCTTTTGCTTCTTTTATCTGAACTGCAATCTTCGTGTATTTGCCTGATGCCGCAACCTCAGCCTTCGATTTCTCGGCCGCTGCTTTTTCTTCTTTATTACCGTAGAAAATATACGTCTTATAATGATCGCCGCGGTCATAAAACTGCCCGTCGTCTTGCTCGGGGTTGATGCTGCGCCAGTAAGTATCGAGCAGTTTTTCGTATGTCACCTGCTTAGGGTCATAAAGCACCAGCACCGATTCGGCATGCGAGGTGCCGCCATACGAGACTTCTTCATATGTCGGATTTTTCTCTTTGCCCCCCGAATAACCCGAAATGACGCCTTTGACGCCTTTCACTTTTTCGAACGGTGAGACCATACACCAAAAACAGCCACCCGCAAAAATTGCGCTTTTCAGCTTCGGGTCTGGGTTTTCAAACGGCCGCGGAAAACTGAATTTTTCGCGGCTCCCGCCGCTGTTCTTGCCAGCCTCGGCCTTGTCGCCGCAGCTCAGAGAAATAAGACTCACAAACACGATCCAAAGTTTTAGTTTCATGGGATATCCCCCCTTTATTCTCATACGTCGGTCGGCAAACACAATTATGACAATTTATTGACGTAACGCCGGAAAAAAACGTATATTCACACTAACCGAAGGGTATCGCAGATACCACTCTATCACAGGAGAAAAATAAATGAACATTTCAATCATTTCCGATCACGGTGCATTTTTGTTCCGTTACTTTCACATTATCGGGGGCGTCGCATGGATCGGCGTACTCTGGTACATCAACTTCATTCAGGGCGGTTATGTCGGCGGCCTCGATGCGGCAGGCCAGACAACGGCGAAGCAAAAGCTCTTCCCGAAGGTCATGTGGTATTTCCGTTACGGCGCGCTTTTGACCTTTATTACGGGCGTTGCATTAATTGGCATCAAGGGATTTGATCCTAAGGGCATGGGGCTTCTTATCGGACAGCCGGTATGGAACGCATGGTTTGCAAAAATATTCCCCGGTTTTATGTTCGCGACCATCATGTTCCTGAACGTGTGGCTCGTGATCTGGCCACGCCAGAAAAAAGTTATCGCGGCGGCAAACGGCGAAAAAATCGACGGAGTTCCGGCGATGGCGCGCCGCGGTTTTCTTGCATCACGCACCAACACCCTGCTTTCGATTCCGATGCTGTTTTTCATGGCAGCGGCGAATAATCTCAAGATCGGCGATGTAAGTAGCGCACAACTGCAACTTTGGATTATCATCGTTTCAGGCGTATTGCTGCTCATCGAAGCGAACGCACTCTTCACTACGAATGATCCTGCGGCTAAACCTGCGACATTTAAACCATTCGAATCTATCAAAGGTGTCATTCACATGGGGTTTTTGTTAACGATTCTGCTCTATGTGGGCGTTGAGTTGTTGCTGAAGTAACCCCACCCCCGGCCCCTCCCCACTACGTGGAGAGGGGAGCATTGCTGATATTTTTAGCTAAATAGTATGATAATACCCCTCTCCATGTTAATGGGGCGCTGCGCCGAGCGCAGCCGAGCCGGGGGTGGTTCCGTCTTCGGAACCGGGGTGGGGTCACCCCGCCTTCGCGTCATACCCCGCCAGCGCATTTTGCGCCAGATGGTAGTTCTCATTATCCCACGGATGAAAATCCGGCTTGTAATATTCGAGAAACTTCAGTACACTCTTGCGTGCGAGATCGTATTTACCGAAAAACACGTCGAACATCGTCGACCACTCCTTTAGCTTAAAGAGCGAGCGGTCTTGCGCCATGAAATAGAGCGTGTTCCCGAAAGTAATCAGATAAAACCCGACAAGCGCCAGATTCATGACACCCGTGCGCAGCGTATAACTGTCGTCGATCGCCATCAGCTGGTCATAGGCGACGGCCTTGTGCTCGATCTCTTCGGCGGCATGCCATTCGAAGAGCCGGCACATTTCTGGATGCATCTGATCCATAAGTTCTTTGTTTTCGAAATAGATCTCGCCAAACATCGCTGTAAAATGTTCGAGGCCGGCGACGAGCGCGTAGTTTACTTTGTCGGGTAACGCTTTTTCGAGCCAATCGAAGGCAAATTTTTCCACGATCCAGATGACGGGGTCGAGGTTATAGCCTTGCGCACGCAGGATATCCCACAGCTTTTCATGCTGCGTCGCATGCATCGTCTCTTGCCCAATGAAACCCTGGATATCTTTTTTGATTTGCGGATCTTTCACCTCGGCGAGCGCTTTTTTCGACCAGCGCACAAAATAACGCTCGGCATCGGGAAAAATCGCCGTCCAGGTGTTAAGCATGTGCGTCAGAAACGCACTGTCGGCAAACCAATGCTGCGGCAGCGTCGCAGCGTTCACGCTGGCCTGAAAGCGGTGGGGTTTGATCTGTGTGGGAAGATTTCGCCCCCTCAGCTCGGCGTTCTTTTTCATACCGCAACCTCTCTCTCAGCCCAGCGCTCGACATGCGGTAAGGCATCGTCGAGATAATACGCGCTGTTTTCGGTGATGTGAATAATCTCTTCCCATTTCACTCCAAAATCTCCCTGAATCGGCGTTTCGGCATCCCTGCCTCCGCCGACCGCCGTGCCCGAGGGCGCGTCTACGCGCCCATGGTGCACGACGCCAATATGTGGCTCCACCGCCCAAAGCCCTGGGTCGGCCGAGACGCGTGTATCTTCGCTCCACAGCGCGGTATGGTTATCCCATGGATTAATGAGACGGCTCACCTCTTCGGCCGCAATGTAGAGAAATGTCGAGACCTCGAAACGCATCACGGGAATGCGCGGCAGAAGGCGTGTTGGAATCTTACCAACCTTGTGTCCCAAAACGCCTTGCGGGTATTTCGCATGGCAGTTTTCATAGCCCATGTCCATAAGCGCTTCGTTCACGTCTTCATAGATCTGCGCCATCGTCTTTTCTTTACAGACCCCTGCGAGAATGAGCGGGCGAAAAACCGCAAGATCGTCCAATGCCTTCTCGACTTTGTCGTTGCGTCCATGCGCATAGGCATAACCGACGTCGGCCGAACAGTCGTTGAAAATCGGGGCGACGTCGAGAATTACGGCCATACCCTCTTCGAGGCGGGTTTCGGTCGGCATGAACTTTTGCCCGAAATGCGGGGGGAGTAATTTCGTCGGAAAACTACGCGTATCGAACGGGCGATCGATGCCCTGAAACGCGGTGCGTGCACCGAACCACGCGAAGGGCGCATGGAAATACCGGGTCATGCCGCGCGCCTGGATTTCAGCGTCGATCATCTGCGCCGCATCGCGCTCGCTGTCGCCGGTTTTGAGTTTTTTTGCGACTGCAACCACTGCCTCATAGGCAAGGCGCTGGCACTCCTTGAAGTTGGCGAGATCGGTCTCGGTATAAAATTCACGTGACATAGCCGCAAACGGCAATACTTGAACAAAGTGTCAACTTCAATTGATGCTCGGGTGATATTGCTTGTCATAGCCATTAATCCCCTAAGTGTGAACCGATGCAGAATCTCGAGGCCTACCTCTCCCTGGGCGTCTTAATCTTCCTTATATTAACATCCGCCTTTTATACGCTCTATTTACGCTTCTTGCCGTTGCGCTATGTCTTTTATGGTTTTCGCATCGCGCTCACGGGCCTCGGCCGCGAAGACGAAGGCACAACGATTTCCCGCACGCAGCGCGCGGGTGAAATCAACAACCTGCGCGCAATGTTTTTGGCCGGCAGCATTCAGGCAAATGCCGCGGTGCTCGTCGGTATTCCTGTGATTGTACTCTGGGGTGGCGCGCCGTCTCTCGTCTGGGTAGCGCTCTTCGGTATTCTGCTCGCGACGCTGCGCTTTGCGGGCGGCACGCTCGCCGTGCGCTACCGCGAAAAACATGAAAGCGGCTGGCTCGGCGGCGCTCGCGAAATTATCGCCTCGACTTTTTGGGGCAACCGCGGCGCATTCGTCTATGCGCTGATCGCGATTGTGGTGTGCCTCATCTGGGGTGCGGCTGCGCAGGCAGATTTATGGCACAACTTCTATAATACACCCGAAAAAACCAAACTGCCGCTGAAGCTGGGCGAGCACATCTTCTCGAGTAACTGGGCGCCGCTTTTGATGGTGCTGACGGGTTTTGTTTTAAGCCTCGGCTCGCTGCGCCGCGTGGGTCGCATGGCGGCGTTTATTTCGCCGATTGTCACAGGACTCTTGCTCATTCTCGCGATTTTTATCATCACACAAAATTCGGCAAAAGCCGCCGACTTTGTTTCGATGGCTTTTGCACAGGCATTTAATTTCAAAAGTATCGCCACGGGTATCGCCGCATCGCTCATCGTTTTCAAGTGCGCCGCTTTCACAGGCGTAGTCGCCCCCGACGAAGCGACGGGTATCTCGGGTTCTGTGACCGCAGCGTCGATCAACGACTATGCCGTAAAACAGGGACTCGTCTCGATGTCGACGGCGCTGTTTTACACCACGCTCGTCATTCCCCTGCTCTGCCTCGCGTATGCAGTCGGTATGCCCGAGGTCAAAGGCGTCGACGCCGCGATGGGCGGAGTCAAATCGTTGCTCGCCCCCGCGCCCGCCGCCGCGAGCGAGATTATCCGCCAGGTGCAATTTTCGCTGGCGCATGTTTTTTCGGGCGCACTCGGGCGCGGCGGTTTTGTCATTATTGCGCTCTCGGCCTTTGCACTCGGTGCCATCGCCGCCGGTGTCTGGATTATTATTCTCGAAAGGTTTTTACTTTCGATCGGCGGCCGCGCACTCGTCTGGCCGGGGCGCATCGCGTATGTCGCAATCTTTGCGCTCTCGGCGAAATTTTCAAACCTCAGCGACAAGGTACTTATTTCATCGATACTCTTTTCGCTCATGGCGCTGGTGTTTCTGACCGCGCTCATCAGCAAGGTGAAAGAAGTGCGGCAGGTTTCGCGCGAATATTTCGAGCTTTTTCCGCACAAGCACGACCTCGCTGTGAAATTCTATGTCATTCTGCTGAAGCTTTTACCCAAGAACATGGTTTCCAAGCTCAATGGCTTTCTCGCGGGCCTGCGTCTGCCGCGGTTTATGATGACGCCGATCGTGCTCGCGTTTGCGCGCATCTACAAAATTAACATTCAGGAAGCCGAGCTCGAAATCAGCGACTATGAATCGCTGAACAAGTTTTTCACGCGCGCGCTCAAAAACGGCTCGCGCCTCATCGACCAGAAAGAAAGCGTCATTGTGTCGCCGGTCGATGGCCGCCTGCTGGTCGCGGGCAGCCTCGAAAAAGGCCAGCTTTTGCAGTCGAAGGGCATGGAATCTTCGCTGCAGAACCTGCTCGGCAACAACCGCTTTTATAAACGTTTTCTCGGCGGTCACTATATGACAATCTATCTTTCGCCGCAGGATTACCACCGTATCCATTCTCCGGTCGAGGGCCGCATTCTCGGCTATTATTACCAGCCGGGCAAACTTTTCCCGGTGAATAATCTGGCCGTAAATTCGATCAATCAGTTGTTCTCGAAAAACGAGCGACTCATCACCTACATCGAAAGCGACCGCGGGCTCGTGGCGCTCATTAAAGTCGGGGCAACCTCGGTGGGGAAAATCCGGGTGACATACGACCCCAATATCGCGACCAACCGCTGGATTCGCCTGGCCAAAGAACATATGTACGACGAAGAGATACATATACGTAAAGGTGCCGAGCTTGGCCGCTTCGAGATGGGGTCGACCGTAATGCTGCTCTTCGAAAAAGATACCGTCGAGCTGCTCGAATTTGAAGAAAAACAAAAGATGATTCTCGGTCAGCCGATCGCGCTTTTCAGCCGGGGGGCCGCAAGCGCGGTCAAAAAATACGAGGCGGTCGCAAAGCCGGCGCGCGCGAAAGGCGGTAAAAAATGACGCTCGGTATTGTCGGCCTCGGCAAGATGGGCTCTGCTCTCGCCCAGGGCCTTTCGGGAAAATATCAAATTGTCGGTTATGAAAAAAGCGAAGCAGTCGCGAAAGACCTGCGCCCTTCGCTGGTCAAAAAAATCCGAATAGCGGCCTCGCTGGAAGAATTACTCGAACTTGCGGGCCCCGTGATTCTTGCGGTGAAACCGGCGCAGATTCCTCAGGTTGTGAGTGCAATCGGCGATCACCGGCTCATCGTCAGTATTGCCGCAGGCGTTTCGGTCAAAACAATCGACAGCGCGCGCAAGGAGAATGGGCCCACGATTCGCGCCATGCCGAATACGCCGCTCGTCATCAAGCGGGGCATTACTGCTTTTACCGGTAATAAATACTGCACCGGCGACGACATACAGATGGCGCGCGAAATCTTTGAAAATGTCGGCGAGGCAATTTATCTCGAACAGGAAAAGTTGCTGCATGCCGTCACGGGACTTTCAGGCTCGGGCCCCGCATACGTTTATCTGTTTCTGCAGAATCTCGAAGATGCGGGAGTGCTTTTGGGGCTCACGCGCGCTGACAGCCGCAAGCTGGCGCTGCAAACTGTTTTAGGTTCGGCAGAGCTCGCGCGCCAGTCGCAGGTGGCGCCGCAAGAACTGGCGCATGACGTAACATCGCCTGGCGGCACAACAGCGGTAGCGCTCAAATCGCTGCACCGCCATGGTTTTCCGAATGCCGTGATGGAAGCCGTCACCGCCGCGACACGCCGGTCGGTTGAACTCGCGTCTGAGGCGCACGGAGGCGCGCAGACCAATGACTGACGGAATCTCACCTTTATCGCTGACTGTGGCGCAGGGCAAAACCGTAAGTGCCGAATAAGTGGCTGCGGTAGAAAGGCCTCTCACTGAAGAAGAAATTATCGCGCTGATTGGCCGTCTGCGCTCTGCGGCGAAAAATCCGCTGGCGGGCGACGACATTGCACGCTTCAAAACGGGCGCGCTGTCTTATGCCGGCAGCGACAGCCTGATTGAACAGGTACATTACAAACCTGGCTGGCTTTCGCCCGCGGATATCGCCTATAAACTCTTTGCACGCAACTGGTCCGATTTTTTGTGTAAGGGCATCAGACCGGCACATGCGCTGCTCAATCTCAACCTGAAACGCACCAGCGCCAGCGCCGAATTTATTCGACCATTTTTGCGCGCCCTAGACGCGCTGCTGACAAAATATGCTATCGTGCTGGTCGGTGGCGATACAGCGCGTTCGCGGACCGATTCGTTTACGCTCACCTTCATCGGGCACCAGGGCAAGTTTATACCGCGCCGCAACCCGGCGGTGCGAGCCGGAGATCTCGTGCTGCAACTTGGGGCTGTGGGTGGCAGCGAATATGCACGCAGGATGTTCACCGGCAAGCGCGCTATGCCGCAGAGGCTCTTGCAGCCTTTTCGCCGGCCGCATCTATTCGAGCGGCTTCCGGCAGAAACACAGCTCAAGGCGGCGCTCGACCAGAGCGATTCGCTCGCAAAGACGCTGCGTATTCTGGCGGCTGAAAACCGTGCGGTGATCCATGTCGACCTCGATCGCGTCGAGCTCTCGCATAGGGATATCCTACGGCCCCGCGACATACTTGTCGCGGCCGAAGATCTCGCCGTGTTTGGTATCGCCGCGAAAAGCTCTACGGCTTTTCGCGTTATCGGTCATATTGAATCCATCCGTGAGAAACGCCCCGGCGTCGTGTATCGGCACCGGGGTAAAATTGTTTCTACAGCGGCGCACGATGCAACAGGCTTCACCACAATTGGGTTCAGGCACTTTTAAAGGGCCGACGATTGTTCTGCACCGGCCGCAGATTCCACAGAACACGGGTAACATTTCCCGACTCTGCGTCGCGCTGCAGAGCCCGCTCGTGATTACGGGTCGGGCTGGGTTCGATTTCGACGCGGCGGCGCTGCGGCGCGCCGGTCTCG
>JAFLED010000153.1 GCA_017302045.1 Spirochaetota bacterium | reverse complement strand
CTTTTCAGGGCTTACATTTGCCGGCATGGCGCCAGCGCAGGCCGCCGCCGGGCAGCGGGGCATTACCTTGCTTGCCGTTGCAGAGGCAGGTTTCCATGGGGGTCGGCCGTATGTTCTGCGGCCAGCATTTTACGCTGCCGCGGCCCTCGCAGCCAGCCTCAAAATAGGGCACTTCGTTATCTTTACAGTTGTGTGGTTCTGCGCCGGCGGCCTCAAGACCCGCATGCGCTTTCTGGCCTGCCATTCGTTCGTCTGGCCGAATGTCGAGCGCGGAGACTGCGCCCGTCATGAGAAAAATCATGACCTTGAAAAACCGTCGCATTATGCTTTTTATCGCCGGCGCCGCCCGGCGTCGACCCTAAATTATGAAGTCCGAAAATGGCGAGTCGGGAGCACTGAAATTTCGCATATTGATCGAGCCATTGGCCATGGGCTATAGCCCGTGGCTGGGTTTGTAAAGATGTTGAATTCAGAAACATGCTACCAGGCTGTGTTGGCGCGCGATGCGCGTTTCGACGGGGCGTTTTATATCGCGGTCTCGAGTACGAAGATTTATTGCCGTACGGTTTGCCGCGTCAAAACGCCTCAAAAGAAAAACTGCACATTCTTTACAACAGCCGCCGCAGCCGAAGAGGCCGGCTATCGGCCTTGCCTGCGTTGTCGGCCCGAACTCGCGCCGGGTCACTCGTCGATGGATGCCGTGAGCAGATTGGCCCGTCTTGCGATGCAGCGCATCGACGAGGGGGCACTTGCCCGCGCTTCGGTTGCCGATCTCGCCGACGAATTCGGCGTCACGGATCGCCATCTGCGCCGGGTGCTCCAGAACGAACTCGGGGTTTCGCCGCGCGAGCTCGCGCAGACACAGCGCCTGCATCTCAGTAAAAGACTCTTAACCGATACGCATTTGCCGGTGACGGATATCGCCTACGCGAGCGGTTTTGCAAGCCTGCGCAGATTCAATGCTCTGTTCAAAGAGCGGTATCGTCTACCGCCGGCAAAATTCCGTAAGGCAGAAAACAAGGCGCATATGCCAGATACGCTTGTCTGCGAACTCGGTTATCGCCCGCCGTTTGCCTGGGAACATCTGCTCGAGTTTCTGAGGCGCCGCGCGGTAAACGGCGTCGAGCTCGTTCAGAACGACACTTATATCCGTACGGTCGCGATAGGAAAGTACCGGGGTGTAGTGAAAGTCTCGAATGTCAGCGACCGCCATCTTCTGCGCGCCGAGCTGAGCCCAGAGCTCTTGCCGGTTCTGGTGCCGATGCTTTCGCGCATCAAAAAACTATTCGATCTGGGCGCAGATCCCGCGCCGATCGCGTTACAACTGGGCGCCCTTGCAAAAAAGAATCCTGGTTTGCGCCTACCCGGCGCTTTTGATGCGTTCGAGATAGCGGTGCGCGCGGTTCTCGGGCAGCAGGTCACCGTCGCTTCGGCTACCACGCTCGCGGGCCGATTTTCTGAAAAGTTCGGCGAAAACTTTGCTACCGAAACGCCTGGTCTCACGCGTCTGACTCCCACAGTGGAGCGCGTGGCCGAAACGAAAATCGGCGACATTGCAGAGCTCGGCATCATTTCTAAGCGCGCCGCATCGATCATCGCCCTCGCGCGTGCTCTGGCCGAAAAAAGGTTAAGCCTTGAACCGCAGGTCGATGTCGCAGCACAGATTCGCGCCCTCACCGAATTGCCCGGTATCGGCGCCTGGACTGCAAACTATATTGCCATGCGTTGCCTGAGCTGGCCCGATGCTTTTCCGTATACCGATCTTGTGGTGATGAAAGCGATGCGCGAAAACAACCCGCGTCGGGTATTACAGAAAGCCGACCTCTGGCGGCCATGGCGTTCGTACGCGGTGATGCATTTGTGGAATAACCCCACCCCCTGACCCCCTCCCCACTGACGTGGAGAGGGGGAGCTTGGATAACGTTTTTTTAGGAGGAAAACATGACATATTACGCAACCGTCTCCAGCCCCGTCGGCGATCTGTTGCTCGTCTCAGACGGCAAAGACCTGATACGGGTCTCGATGGAAAAACAGAAATTTGCCGCCGAGATCGGCGAAGACTGGATAGAGAAGAACGATGTTCCGGTACTGAAGCTGGCGGCAGAACAGTTGAAATCCTACTTCGCGGGTTTACTCGACCACTTCGATCTGCCGCTGGCGTTTAGAGGCACGGAGTTTCAGAACAAGGTCTGGAGCGAGCTCACGAAAATACCGTATGGCCAGACGATTTCGTACGGCGAACTTGCGCGCCGCGTGGGCAATCCGCAGGCTTCGCGCGCGGTAGGGCTCGCGAACGGTAAGAACCCGATTGCGATTATCGTTCCCTGCCACCGTGTCATCGGCACAAACGGCACGCTGACGGGGTATGGCGGGGGATTACCGCGCAAGAAAAAGCTTTTGGAACTCGAACAGGGTTTATTTTCGCCCTGAGGCATGTTTTGATTCGCTTGACGCGCGCCGTGTCGCCTTAAGCCGGGAAACCATGGCAAGCGAAGGTTATGTCAAACTCGGCTGCGAGGAGTGCCTGAAACCCGAAGCGCTGGGCTTCGACTTCAAAATGGCGTTTCAGCCCGTGGTCGACGCCGAAGACAAAAATATCTACTCTTATGAGGCGTTGGTGCGTGGGCCTGCGGGCGAAGGTGCTGGTTGGGTGCTCGGGCAGATCAACGATAATAACCGCTACCGCTTCGACCAGGCATGCCGTGTGAAGGCAATCGAGGCGGCTTCGCGGCTCGGCATGAAGACGAACCTCAACATCAATTTTTTGCCCGGCGCGATCTATAACCCACAGACCTGCATACGCACAACGCTCGAGGCGGCTGAAAAATATGCTTTCGATAAGCGCCGCATTATCTTCGAAGTGACCGAAGGCGAGCGCATTACCAACAGTGCGCATCTGAAGAGTATTTTCAGCGAATATAAAAAGCAGGGGTTTCTCACGGCGATCGACGACTTCGGCGCCGGTTATGCGGGGTTGGGACTTTTGGCCGAGTTTCAACCCGATATCATCAAGCTCGACATGGCGCTCATTCGCAATATCGATGCCGACCGTATTCGTAGCATTATCGTCGATTCGATTCTCAAAGTGGCGCTCGAGATCGGTATTCGCGTCGTCGCCGAGGGGATTGAGACCATCGGCGAATTTACGCACCTGAGAGAGAAGGGTATACGTTATTTCCAGGGTTATTTATTCGCAAAACCGGCGCTCGATGCCCTGCCTGTCGAGTTTAACGGGCAAATTCTAAGCTGACGCAGTGTTCATTTTTGCAGTTGACGCTTTGTTCAACTTTTTTCTGCGTTAGATATGGAACTTGTAAAGAGTAACAATCCCCAAAAACAATCCGACATTACGGTGCGCCGTATCGCCTTTGGCCACGAAAAGACTATGGAACGCCACTGGTTTCGCGGCAACCCGTTCATGACGCACTTCATGAATTCGCTGCACTCGGTTTTTCCCGCGGGCGAGCGATATTTTATCCGCAGCGTCAAGTGGTTCGATAAGCAGATTCAAGACCCGGCTCTGAAAGAGCGAGTCAAAGCTTTCATCGGGCAAGAGGTGCAGCACGGCATGCAGCACGAAAAATTTCTCGCGAGCCTCGACCAAATGGGCCTCGACGGCAGCGCGTGGGCAGGCTGGTACGAGAAAGATGCTTACCGCAACGACGAGAAACCCAGCCATGAATCGGTCTGGTTCGACATGCTTGAAAAGGTGATCGGCAAAGAAGCGCAGCAGCGCATCGGTCTCTCGATCACCGCGGCGCTCGAGCACTACACGGCTTCGATTGCCGAGACTGTACTCAAAAACCGCGATTTGCACGACGGTATGCCCGAAGATATGCGCAATATGTTCATGTGGCATGCGGCCGAAGAGATCGAACACAAATCGGTTGCCTTCGACGTATTCAAAGACGTTGCGCATGGCGGCTATGGCGAGCGCATGCTGGGTTTCACATTCGGATCGTTCTACCTGCTGTATTATATTGGTTTAGGTTGGGGGCATTACCTTATGGCCGACAAAGAGCTGAACAAAGTTTCACTGGTGCCCGCAGTGCTTGAATCGGTACCGACCTATTTTAAGCTCATCACCGAGACATTGAAAAGTGTGCTGCCTTATGTGAAGCCCGAGTTTCATCCCGACGATTCGGATAACGACCTTTTGGCGAAAGAATATTTTGCCGAAGCAGCAAAGTATATCGAGGCGAAGAGCGCGTAACCCCACCCCCTAACCCCCTCCCCACGACGTGGAGAGGGGGAATGTTTCGAAACATCAATTTTATGCTGAGGGAGGCTCCCTCACACATTTTTTGCTACTATCATCATTACTGCCATGGTTATTAAAAGCACGGCTGCGGCCAAATACTCTTTTGCCATTATATCCTCCTTTGCAGATACCATTGGCGCCTGCCGCAGCGCGCGACGGCACGCAAGATATAATGTCAAGTACTTAACATTTTTGCGAACTCCCCTCTCCACGTTAGTGGGGAGGGGTGGCCGAAGGCCGGGGTGGGGTCGTCGTCAAAAATGCGAGTGATCTGAGACCGTCGGATCTTTTTCGCCGGTATGGTAGAGCGAGGCGTAGTTGGCGCACAGAACCAGCGAATAGTCGGTCTTGCCGGTAAACTGAACCTTCAGCGTTTTCTGTCCTGTCGTCACGGGGTGCAGTTTCAGTTCCGCGCCGAATATCGTGTTTTGCGCATCGATCCTAATGAGCTTCTTATCCTGATTGATCAGGGTTACATTTGCAGGGTGTATTGTTTTTTCTCCACGGCCCGTAACGATGGCGATGTGGTAGAGAATATCTTTATCCATATCGAGCAAAATGTCGAAGTTTTGACCAGAGCGACGGTGAATCTCCGTACGGCACTGAAAACCGCGCGCAATCGCACGTTCGCCGAATTGCCGCGCCTCGCTTTCGATCACCGTCTCTTGTGTCGCATGTAGCACCCAGAAGCCGCATGATGAAAATAAAACCAGGGTTATGCCGATTGTGCGGATATTCATTTGTTCCGGGTTTCAGCCCGTTTTCAGGTCTTCAATCGTATTTTGCCCTGAATCCGAATTCAGGCTTCTGACAGTTTCAGGAAACTCTTATTCAGATTGCGGTAACGCTCGAACATCTGCTCAAACTCTCGCCGCGCGCTCTTCATGCGCAAACGGACCTCGGCGATTTTGTCGCGCATCGCTGCGGTTTTCTGCCGTTTAAGCTCGTAATATTCTTTTCTGAGCTCACTCCACTTGCGCGCCGCTGCAAGAGCATGCTCTGCGGCCAGCGTCGACATCTGTTGCGCCATTTCGGCAAACGAAGGGGTTTTGTTCACGACGGCGCTCTGCATGCGTTTCTGCTGCATCGCGATCTTGCGTTTCACGATCAGCTCTGCCGAAACCGATTTCAGATTTTTAACAAGCCCGAAAGCATGTAAAGTGCGGATGAGCCACTTTGTCGGATCCCAGTGATACCAGCGGATACCATTGCGGTAGTCGTTCGGGAATTCGTGGTGGTAGTTGTGATACCCTTCGCCGTAATTGAAGAAGGCGAGGAAATGACTGTCGCGAGCCGAATGTTTGTCGGAGTAGGGTTGCCGGCCGAGCCAGTGTGCAAAAGAATTTATCGAAAAGGTAAAATGGTGGTTGATCACAACCACGCCCAGCCCCGCGAGAATAAATCCGCCGAAGGCGTCGCCCCAAAGCGCCGCGATTGCAGCCGGCAATACGAAGGCGATACCAACGGCAATCGGGTAATAGTACTTGTGCTGAAAACGGATGAGAGGGTCTTTGCCGTATTCGATGCCCAGCGCAGACGTATGATCGTACTCGCGCTCTTTAAAAAGCCACCAAAGATGCGCATGCCAGAAGCCCTGTTTGATGTTGTAGGGATCGCGCTCGGTGTCGACATAGCGGTGGTGTTTGTGGTGGTCCATCGTCCAGCGCCAGGCTGAGGCTTCCCACGAGGCGGCGCCAAAGAGCAGAAAGAAAAGGCGCACGGGCCATGAGGCTTCGTAGGCGCGGTGTGTGAAGAGCCGGTGGTAACCCGCGGTGGTGGATATCCCCACTGCTGTCCACATCAACAAAAACAGGATAAATGTCCCCCAGTTGAACATGCCGGTATAGAACCAGTAGAAAATTCCCAGGGCCGCGAGGGGCGGGGTCAGGGTAAGAAACGCGATGGTTGGCCAGGAAAGTTTTTGCTTTCCGATTTTTTCTGACATGGCTGTCAGTTTCTGTGCGGCCGGTGCGGTCAAGCCATTCCTGTAGGTCGCTGCTGAAGTTTTGCTGTGCTTCGGCCAGCGTCAACTTACGGGTATAGAATACGATATCGTCGAAATCCGCCGCACCCGGAGCCCCGGCGCCGATGGTGAGGTTTGTCCCCGCGGCTGGTGCCGTGAGCGCCTGATTTCCTGTGAGCGAAGCCGTGAGGCTGCCGCCGAATTGCCCAGTATAGAGTATCGCGGGTGTGTCATACGCAATGCACGCATAATACCAAACGCCTGCCACCAGCGGAGCTCCTTCGCTGATAATACCGTTGTTTTGGACGAAGAGGTCAAAGCCGACGGTCGCATCCCTCACCTGCAGCGAGTAGCCGTTACCGTCGAAATACGTCAGCGGCTGAAACGTGCCCGCCGTTTGCAGGCGAAACCACATGCAGACTGTGAAAGGGCCGGTAGCGTAAGCGGCGTAATGACCGAAGTTGGCGGATGTCCCCGGCGGAAAATTCACGGCATGGTTGGCGCGGCCAAAACGATCGGCGGTATAGGTAAAGCCGGCCGCACTGGCATTCTGCAGCCCTGTGCCGTTATCCCATGAATCATTCAGGGTGCCGTTCATGTTCCAGAAGGCAAAGACATCGGTTTTAAAAGCCGGCCCTGACAGCGAGCCCACGGTTCGGGTACCCGGATTTTCGAGTTTTTCGACCAACTGATAGTTATTGCACTGGAAAAGCGCGAAAAGCCAAATCGGGAGAATATAGTACCGCATACGCTAGATACGACAATCGCGCTTTTTTGCTGCCATTTATTCTGACAGCAGCCAGACGCTGCATATCCGGCAGAAATATGCTATCAGTACTACTGTGCGGTTAAGCCGCCATCGACGACGATGATTTGGCCTGTGATATACGATGCCCCGTCGGAAGCGAGCATCAGCGCCGGTGCTGCCAGATCTTCGGGTGTACCGAGGCGCTTTAACGGAATATATTCGAGCATTTTCTGGTAAACCGCTTCGCGTTTCTTGATCATCTCGGTCATGTCGGTGTCGATAAAACCAGGGCAGATTGCGTTCACGCGAAAGCCGGAGTTCGCCCACTCAATCGCGAGCGCCTTCGTCATGGAGATGACGGCGCCTTTCGTGCCCGAATAAACCGATGCGAGGGATGTCCCCACGATACCGAGAACGCTTGAGATGTTGATAATACAACCACCGCCCGACTTGCGCTGCATTTTATAATAGCTTTGGCAGCACTGGAATACCGCTTTAAAATTGGTATCGATGATTTTGGCGATTTCGTCGTCGTCAAGACCCGATGCCGGAGTGTTCGACGCGACACCGGCATTGTTGATGAGGCAATCTAATCGGCCGTGCTTTTCCTGTATTTCTTTCATGATGGCGGCCATCGCCGGCTGATCAGAAACATCGGCCTGTTTCAGAACGATGCCTTTCTCTTTTGCCCAATCGTTTCCAGAAGAGCCTGTGCTGAGCGTAGTCGAAGCACGGCCTGTGCCATAGACCTGGTAACCTGCTGCCGCGAAACCCAGGGCAATTCCCCTGCCGATGCCGCGTGTTGCGCCGGTGATGAGTACGGTCTTTGTTGCCATAGGGTAGGGAGTAGTCGTCGCCGGGCCTGTAAATCCCGTTTTAAGCGGGTTGTCGCCGAGCAAAACGGATCAGCAAACCCAGCAACGCAAAAATTCCCAGGCCGGCAAAGATGAATTGGTAATCGATCCACGCCAGTGCATGCGTGTGCAGATAGACGTTGAAGAACGGCACATACACGATCGTGAGCATCGCGGCGAGCGAGAGAAAAATACCAAGGAACAGCCAGCCATTCGAGAAAATTTCTGCGCCGGGCAGTCTGCCCGTGCCGCGCAGCAAAAAGATACCGATAAACTGCGTGAGTACAATCGTGACGAATGTCGAGGTTAATCCGGTTTCCCATGCGGCTTGCTGACCCGTATGCGCCTTAAACACGGCGATGAACACGAGAGTCGAAATCAAGCCGCGTATAATGCCGGTGCTGGCAACGGTGAAGAGGCGGTCGCGGTCGAGCAACGCACCCTTGCGCCGCGGTTTCAGCTGCATGATACCCGGTGTCGCCGGGTCATAGGTAAGCATCAAGAGCGGCAGCATCTCACCCAGAAGGTCGACGAGCAGAATCTGCACCGGCAAAATTACCTGCGGAAACCCAAACGGAATCAGCGCGAAGCCAGCGAGCACGCAGAAAAGTTCGGTGAGGTTTGAAGACAGCGTTGCAATGACGTTGGTCTGCAGGTTGCGGAAAATGGTGCGCCCTTCGCGTATGGCGCCGACGATTGTGGCAAAACTGTTGTCGAGCAGCACGAGGCTTGCGGCCTCTTGTGCGACCTTGCTGCCGCCTGAACCCATCGCGACGCCGATATCGGCGCGCTTGAGGCTCAGCGTGTCGTTCACGCCATCACCGGTCACGGCGACGACGTCCCCGCGTTTTTGCAGCGCTTCGATAATTTTGAGTTTTTCATCGGGTGCGACGCGCGAAAAAACCACGGAGCGCGCGGCTAAGGCTTCCTGTAATTCGTTTTCACCCATCGCCTGCAAGGCGTCGCGGTTGATGACCGCGATGGGCTGCTGCATGCCGGTTTCCATACCGATGTCGACAGCGATCGAGCGTGCGGTGGCGGGGTGGTCACCGGTAATCATGACCGTGCGTATGCCCGCCCCATGCGCGGCGCTGACCGCAGCCTTGACCTCGTCGCGCGGCGGATCGATCATCGTGACAAAACCTGAAAACACAAGGTCGGATTCCGCGGTTTGCAGGTTGAGTTCACTGTTTTGCGGCAGGTCGCGGTACGCGATCGCGATGACGCGCAGCG
>JAFLED010000152.1 GCA_017302045.1 Spirochaetota bacterium | reverse complement strand
TTTGCCGGGACTCTATCTTCAAGAGAAATGTAACTATACAGGTCGCTCTGTTCTGGTCCGTTTCCGCGCATAGTTACTATACGCACGAAATTTCATTTATTTCAAGAGTTTTTCAGGAACCTGCTAGGCTGGATTCTGGAAAGTTGCTCGATGTTGTATTTTTATTAAAACGCCACCAATTTCTCTCAAATTGAGCCCCATAGTTGTCTCCCAAAAAATTAAATTATGAACAGTGCCGAATGAAAGGAACCAGCCAATACGATGAAAATAACTAATCAACCTCGGGTAAATAAATGATTTTATAGACGGTAAAGGCTTCGGAAAAGCGCCGACGGCGGCAGAATAACTTCATGCCAACAATTCTTCGTGCCGCGCATGCAGGGCGCGCATCGCACGCCCGTATGTTCTCTGTGAGAGCTACTTAACGCAGAGCTCTTTTGTGCACGGGGTTATTTTCTTGCGATCCGAAAGCGGAACGTTATCTGACCCGAGCACGTGCTCGATCTTAATACCTTCACCGCGGTGTTTCACCAGAGCACCAATACAGGTCTTGCCTGAATTTGTTTCGACCATGCGCGGTGAAAAATTTGCAGTGTGCAAAACTGCGCTTAAAACTTTTTCTGCTCGACTTCGATATTTTCGGTGCCTTCACCAAGACATGCCTGCGCATAGTTCACGGCACTCAGAATGCGTGTGTTCAGAACTTCGCAGTTTTTGGCGGTGCTGGCGCGCAGATACAGCGTATCACCCGATCGAATACTGTTCTTATCTACCGCCTTCAGTAACTGAAAGCTCTCGATGAGCGCGGCCCGGCGACCGTCGTCTTTTTCGAGGCTCTCAAAACCTGTGCCCAGGTTGACGCCTCCGCCCATCGCCGCCATGGTTTGCGTATGCCCAGCTATCTTCTTTTCGGCGTTGACACAAAAACAATCGCCCTCACGGGCGCTGGTGTAAAGGCCAGATGTAACCTGTGGCGCGGTCACCGCCGCAGGTGCCGCTGCGCCCTCGGCTGGCTTCTTGCCGCAGGCTGTGATGGTTAGGGTCGCAAGTAAAAGATATTTCATCATCGGGTTCATCCGGCAAATTCACCGACGCAGCTGAGAAGCGCAACCCAAATTCGTGCTAAGGTTTACCCGGCGCCATCAAAGGTACTTCGATCGACGTAAGAAAACCCAGGGCGACGATTAATCCGGCGAACTGATAGAGAGTGAACCCGTCGGTCTTTTCTGCGTGGTCTGCCGCGAATGCCCGAAACCCCGCCACCAGGGCAATGATCAACAGCAGGCCTTCGTGCGTCACCACAAAGGTACCAACCATCACGACGACGAGAAGTATGCGCTCCCGGCGAGTGAGCGCCATAAGACCACGATTCCCATCCAATTGCCAAAACGGCAACAGGTTAAAGAGGTTGATCCACGCGGTGATGCGGGCCAAGGCGGCAAGAATAGGAGTACCACTCGCGGAAAAAATGGCATAACAGATAAGAGCGACGGCCAAACCGAAAGAGGGGCCGGCTAACCCGACGCGTGCGTTTTCTACGGCATTCGCAGGGTGCTCGTGCAGGCGCACATAGGCGCCAAAACCGGGGATAAACATCGGCGCGCTGGCCGGTATGCCATAGTGCTTTAATGCAAGCACGTGACCCATCTCATGCAGATAAAGACCGATCAATACACCCACAGCCAACTGCCAGCCAAATACAGACCAATAAACTCCGAGTGAAAGAATCAACGAAAGAAATGTGCTGGCCTTGGTGAAGCCGAGCAGCAACAATTTACCCTTCGTGAGAATGAAGGCAAAAATGATTTTAAACTTCCACAGAAAAAGTCCGGCTGCCACGAAAATGCCGACTTTCTTACCCGCGGAACCCTGGGTATCCTGCTTCGGCGATGCATTCGCCGAAGCGGGAATCTTTTTGTTGAGTGCTTCGATGTTTTCGCCGATGATGCGGCTTTGTTTGCTGCCCTCGGGCAGGTAGCGCAACGCCGCCCGCCAGGTATCGCGCGCGGCTACAAAATCACCCGCGTCGCTGAAGGCAGCGGCTTTGGCTATGGATTCTTGAAGTTCTGCACGGTACACCAGTGCGGCACAAACGGGGCAAACGATGGCGTGGTCGGGTAATTCGCTGTTGCAATCTTTACACTGCTGCATTCGCACCGGGTTCTGAAATTGTGAACGGGCCGCTGATTTCGAGTTTGGGCTTCGCTGTGCGCCGTGCCGCCTCGAACAAAGCAAAAGCAATGATCATGAGGCCAATGATATTTTCTATTCCGGCAAGAAAGGGCAGCGCGAGTATAATACCACCGAACATAAGCAGGCCGAACAGCGCTTCACCCAGTGTTGGCGCAGGTTCAGCGGCATTGGGCTTATGGGTAGGTGCAGACAACTTTGCCTCGGGTTTAGGTCTCTGCTGGGGAGAGAGGGGTTTTGCTCCTTGCGTGACTGGCACGGGAGCCGCCGCGCTGCGTGGAGCCACGCCGTCATGGGCCGGTTGCACCGCCGCGTTTTGGTGCTGCCGCATACCCTCGATGAGCATGGGCACATAAGTGCTCACAATGGACAGATACGTGATCAGTACGGCAATGATGCGAAATTTCAGGCCGCCTTTGTTGCCAGAACCCATCATGACCGCCCTGCCGACCAGATACCCGACCAGAATAGCGACGAGGCCGATTTCATAACCGGTAAACCGCAGAATCGCGTAATAGATCAAAGAGCCGATGATACCGGCGCCTATTCCGAACACAATACTTTTCAAAAACTCACCGACACTCGATGGCTTTTGAAAATGCTGGCGCAGGTTGTCGGCACACGAGGGGCAGGTGCTCTGCATATTTACCGTGAAATAAGAACCCGAAAGCGGATTATGACAGATACTACATTTGGCGGTGGTTTTAGTGCCTTCGAACTCGGCTTTCTCGAACTGTAACTTTTGATCGGTCTCTGTTTCGCTCATCGTACAGGGTTGGGGCGCTCGCGGTATAGACAAGCGATTTTAAAGTGTTCTTTTATTGAGATGGGGTGTCGTTTTTTGATTTTTTGATCTGTTGGGTGAGACAGGCTCAGCAACGATTGACGCTCCGCGCGCTGCCGTGTATTATATCACAGCGATGAAACGAATAATTCTTTCCGCGTCTGTGTTGTTTCTCAGCGTTACGGCCGTGCTATTCGCTCTGCGTTGCGCTATCTCCCGACCCGCGATTTTTCCCGCGCCGCAGTATCGCCTCGAACCGCAGTTGCCAGGCGGGGGCATCGTCAAAGCTGCGTCGACCGGTGGCCGTGAGGCATACGGTTATTATGCTCCGGGCGGCAAAAGGCTCATTGTCTTCTTTCACGGTAACGGCGAGGTGATGGGGTCGATGCAAGAATTAGCCGCGATCATGCAGCGCGAGGGTTTTAGTGTGCTCATGGCGGAATACCCCGGTTACGGTTATGCCTCGATGTACAAGGCCACCGAAGAGAATCTGCACGACGATGCGGCGGCGCTGCTCAAGCACATGCGCGAGAAGTACGGTCATAGCGAAGCCGATACGCTGCTCTGGGGATTTTCACTCGGCACAGGGGTCGCCGTTGAGACCGGCAAACGCCAGCTCGGCGAGCGCCTGCTTCTGATGGCGCCGTTTACTTCGACACCCGATACCGCGCAGCACCACCTGTTTTTTGCTGCGCGCTGGCTTATAACGGACAAATTCGACTCGAAATCAAAAGCGCTTGCGATACCCTACCCGGTTCTCATCGTCCACGGCGAAGAAGACAGCGTAATACCGTTTAGTATGGGCAAAGAGCTTGCGGGAATTTTTCCGCATGCCTCTTTTATACCGGTGGCGGGGGCCGACCATAACGATCTGCTCGCACGCTTGAGTCGCCCGCAATGGAGCGAAATTTTGCGCTTTGCGAAAGCTCAGTAACTCGCAGTGCCCCGCACCGCCTTGTTCTGTTGCCGTTTCATGCACGCCTGGTAATTTGCTTCGCAGCGCTTATCGCATTCGCCGACAGGTTGTGTCGCGAGGCGGGTTTGCGAAAAGTTAGAGTTGTTGATCACGCAGGTTTGCACGCATTCGGTATTGTTGTCTTCGCAGATGCGCGTAATCGCCTCGCCGGTCTGGCAACGCGTGAATGCCGCGGCGACGAGAAGGGCACAGTAAAAAAGCTTCATGGCGGATTTCAACCGGTAACGTATCTGCATCGACAAGCGGTTTCTCTTTCCAATATAGCCGGCGCGGTTAGCATGCAGTTCAAGGTAAAAGAAAATACAACTCTGATGGAGTTTCTGGCGAAGTCCATTGCCGGCAAAAGCCGCACCGGCATCAAGGCGCTGCTCGCGAAGCGTCTTGTCTTTGTCGACCAGAAGGTTGAAACCCAGTTCAACCTGCCGCTGACACCCGGGCAGACGATCACGGTCGGTAAAAAAACCGCCGCTGAGCCGGTAATGTTACGCGGGGTGAGAATTGTCTATGACGACGACGATCTCGTCGTGATCGATAAAGAAGCCGGTTTGCTTTCGGTTGCCGCAGATACAGGCAGCGAGAAATCCGCGCATAGCATCACCGGCGCGCATTTGAAACGTCTGAACCATAAGGCCAGGCTTTTTATCGTACACCGCCTCGACCGCGAAACCTCGGGACTCATGATGTTCGTGAAGCACAAAGAGCTGCAGCGCCAGTTGCGCGATAACTGGCAAGAGAGCATTCTGCTGCGCAGTTATGCCGTAGTCGTCGAGGGGATCGTCGCCCAAGACAAAGGTAAAATCGTCTCATGGCTCAAGGGCACCGACGGATTGCGCACCTATTCCAGCCCGGTCGAGGGCGACGGCCAGAAGGCGATTTCTCATTTCAAAGTGGTGCGCCGCGGCGCGGCAAACACGCTGCTCGAAGTCGAACTCGAAACGGGGCGCAAGAACCAGATTCGCGTGCACATGCAAGATTTAGGACATCCCGTTATCGGGGACGATAAATACGGCGCGGCGACGAACCCGATTCGCCGGTTGGGTCTGCATGCGCAAATATTGAAATTCAATCACCCGGTGTCGGGTCAGAATATGGCTTTTGAATCAGAGACGCCGAAAGATTTTCTTCGTCTCTTTAATCCCCGTTCGAATCAGTAATCCGACACACCCTTGATCGTTTTCTGGTCCTGGTGTTTCAGGCATGTCTGATAGGTTGTATCGCATTCGAGATCGCAGCGGCTGGTATTTTGCTGCGCGGTCTTCGAGGTGGTGAAACGCGCATTCGTTGAAGTGCAGGCCAGGTTGCATTTGGAATAATTGTCTTCGCAGATTTGTGTCAGTCTGTCTGCAGAGCGGCAGGCGCCGAGCAGGGTTGCAACCGCCAATAAAACCAGAAATAAACTTTTCATGGGCAGGAATCCCGAAAGCATGAACTCCCCGGCAAGTGTAAATCCTCCTCAAAAAACTATACCCGGCAACAGCCTTATCTGATAGTGCTGTATGAAGGTTTTGTTTGCGATGATTGCCGCTGTCGCGGCGGTATTTCCGGCGTTTGCCGATCAATTTGCTTATGTGCGTCCCGAAATGGCGCGGCGTGCCGAGGCGCTGCTGAAAAATGAGAGTGAAATGCTGCAGCTGTGCGAGCCCTGCGGCGAGTCGAAAGGGCAGGTCGAGAAAATTCTCAAGGTCGAGACCGCCGACGTGAATTTCGAAGGTAACCACGAAGTGCGTATCAACAACAAGGGCGTCGATCTCGCCTATATTTTCGTCAAGCGCGGTACAAAATGGAAGAACGTGGCGGTGCTTTTGGGCGTGCGCCCCTTCGCAGTGAGTGCCGAGTTGCCCGCGAATCCGCCGGGTCAACCGCTGCCGGGGTACTGACATGCGATACCTGCATGCGATGGTGCGCGTCCGTAATCTCGACGCGTCGCTGGCCTTCTTTCGCGACGCGCTGGGCCTCGTAGAGAATCGCCGCAAAGACTATCCCGAAGGGCGTTTCACACTTGTCTACCTCGGTGCACCCGAGAACCGCGAAGCTGAAGTCGAATTGACGTATAATTACGACGACGAAGATTACGGCGGATCGCGCAACTTCGGCCATCTGGCCTTTGAAGTCGAAAATATTTACGAGGCCTGCGAACGCATGCAAAAGCACGGCGTAACCATCAACCGCCCGCCGCGCGACGGCCGCATGGCTTTCGTGCGTTCGCCCGATCAGATCTCGATCGAGCTGTTACAAAAGGGAGCTCCGCTAGCACCCGCCGAGCCATGGGTTTCGATGCCGAACACAGGCAAGTGGTAGACGATTCAGGCAGGTGCGCCGTCGGTTTAGCCCCATGACTCGATGTCTCTGCTTTTTTGCCCTGCTGGTATTTGCAGGCAGGGCCGCAGATGGAAAAGTCGCCGATAACTATTTCAGGCAGCTGCCGTGGCGCGCCGTCGAGATACCCACCCCCGAATACGACGCGTTTCGTCAGCGTTACAGGGAAATCCTCGGCACAAATCCCGAGAGCATCGAAACCTTACCTGAAATGCGGGTGGTGCGTATTGGCAAAAGTGACATCGAGACTTTAAAACAAAACGGGCTTGAGTTTCGGGGAGCACGCCCGCTTCCCTTTCGTTATTACGATGAGACGTATGCCCCGCGCTTGCGCAGGGGCTTTGAGTCTCTGGGCGATCTAATCAGTGGTTATAAAGACGATAAGCTGAATAAGAAGCTGCTGCGCGCGGTATCGCAGCAATATCCGAAACTCGTCAGCTATCATGTGCTGGGAAAAACCCGCTTAGGGCGTGAAATCGTTGCCGTGAAAATTGTCCGCGGGGGAAGCAAAAAGCACCGGGTACCGATACTCTTGACCGGATCGCATCATGCAAGCGAGATGACTTCGACGGAGCATTGCTACCGTATCTTATACGATTTGCTTTCCGAGCCGGCAAAATACCGGCGTGTCTTCGAGAATCATGTGATCTGGATGGTGCCTTTGGTAAACCCCGACGGCGCCCATTTCTTTTGGCATATCTCTACAGCGATGGGGAGAAAAAACGGCTACCTTGCGTCCGACCAGAACGAAAACAGCCTCAATCGCGGCGTCGACCTCAATCGTAACTATCCGTTCCAGTGGAATTCGGGTAACCCCAAGGCGTCGAGTGATGATCCGGAAAACTTTTATTACCGCGGGCCGCAGGCCGCTTCAGAACCGGAAACCCAGGCACTCATGAGGCTTGCTCGGGCGCAGCGATTCGTCTATGCCATTAGTTTTCATTCGAAGGCCAGCAAGATACTGTTCCCCTACACGATTGATAATCTCGCAAACCCCACGCCAGATATCGCGCGCGAGTTTGCAGAGGAGCTGGCGGCAAAAGTCGATAACACGGGGTTGCCCCGGGAATTTACAGCGGCAAAGAATCTCTACTCGGTAGACGGCACAGACCAGGATTATCACTACCATACCCATGGTACGCTTGCCTATATTCTCGAGACCTCGTATGAAAACTGCGAATACCGCTATGTCATGCCCTATCTCGAAAAATATCGCACCTTAACGGATGCATTCCTTTTCGACTACTCGAGGCGAAAAAAATTCGCGCTGCGAATACGCGACGCCCAACAAAAGCCGATAGCGGCAAAAATCACCTTCTCCGATCAGGAGTTCTTTCACGGAGAAAAACGCATAAGCGACGCCGGGAATGGCAGCTTTATACGCGTCACGAATTCGCATGAAAAGGTTGTGGCAACAATCAGCGCCAAAGGGTTCAAGACACGCCACATTTCCCTGCAACCCCAGACCGCGCCATACCCGGCATTAAAGACAATTACGTTGCAGCGGCGCAGGCGCCGGCATTAAAACCGCCGCCGGAACAACGAGGAGCGATTCACCATGCAAGTACGCAAAGCCTCAAGAGAAGACTATCTCGCCCTCGCGGCGCTCGACCGCGAAGTCTGGCTGCCGTATCCGAATGGGGTGCATTTGCCCGACGGCGAACACACCTGGCGGCACTGGATCGAAGATGCGATCGTATTCGCGCTGTACGATGCCGAAACGCTCGCAGGCGGGGCGCTGGCTTTTCCGCGGCTCGACGGTGCTTTCTGGCTGCATAAAATCTTCGTCGACCCTCGCTGCCGTAAGCGCGGTGGCGGCAGGTTACTGATGCAGGCAGTGCTTGCCGAGATCGATCGCCGTCAGGCGGATTGTTACCTGACGGTGAACCCGGCGAATGAGCATGCGGTGGCGCTTTACCGCAGCTTTGGCTTCACCGCCGATAAGATAATCGAGGGCTATTACCGAAAAGACGAAGCTCGCTTTGAGATGCGACGGCCGAAAGCTGAAAAGTAGAGTAAGTTTCTTTCTGCGTTACGCACAGGGCGCAGCAGCTACCAGTCGATCGGTTTGTAGTCTTTCAAAAATTTACCAAACACATGCTCTCCGGTATTGATGCCGTGAACAAACGGGTCGCATACCCGCGCCGCGCCGTCGACGATGTCGAGCGGGGGTTGAAAATCATGCACCTGCTGCTTTAATTCGGCGAGTTGCACGGGGTCTTCGTCGGTCACCCAGCCGGTGTCGACCGCGTTCATGTAAATGCCCTCTTTCGCGAGATCGCCCGCCGAGGTATGTGTGAGCATGTTCAGCGCCGCCTTCGCCATATTGGTATGCGGATGTCTCGCTTCTTTTTTAAATCGATAGAATTTACCTTCCATCGCCGAAACGTTGACGATGTGTTTTTTGCCGGTCTGCGTCTGGCGCATGAGCGGCAAGAGCTTGTTGCATAATACAAAGGGAGCGACTGCGTTGATCAGTTGCAACTCGAGCATCTCGGCACTGTCGATTTCGCCGAGCTTGAGCCGCCAGCTGTTCGTCGTGCGTAAATCAACCTGCTGCAAATCGGCGTCGAGTTTGCCCTGCGGAAAGAGCGAGTCGTCGCTCCAGGCCTGGGGCAGGCTCAGGTCGTCGCGAATCGCCCTGAAATCACCGAGCAGCTTCTGCGCGCCCGCGGGCAGTTCTGCATGCGCCAGCATTTCAGTCGGCATGAGGTGCGCGTAAAACGCAAACGGGCGCCGCACGGTTTGGGCGGCGTTATTGATGAGCAGATCGAGACTGCCATACCGTTGGGTAAAAAAATTGCAAAAGATCTCAAC
>JAFLED010000151.1 GCA_017302045.1 Spirochaetota bacterium | reverse complement strand
CTCATGGGCGCGATCGACGTCAAAAAACTGCTCGGCGAAATTCTGAACAAGGCCTGCGTGGTTATGAACGCCTACCGCGCCTCGGTATTTCTCATCGACGAAGAAGCAAACGAGATCTATGCCTCCGTCACACTCGACGGCTCAGAGATACGGCTGCCGCGCGGCTCGGGCATTATCGGCTTCGTTGCCGATACCGGCGAGACGGTGAATATACCCGATGCCTACGCCGACGCGCGCTTCAACCGCGCCAACGACGCGCGCACTGGCTTTCGTACGAAGTCGATTCTGTGCATGGCCGTGCGCGACAAAACGGGCAAGGTCACCGGCGCGCTGCAGATTCTGAATAAACTCGACGGCGATTTTTTTACCGCCGAAGACGAAGAGATGCTCGCGGCGTTCACGGCGATGGCGGGCATCTGTCTCGAAAACGCGCGGGCGTATGAAGAACTGGCCGCCGAACGCAATTCGCTCGAAGATAAGGTCGTCGAACGCACGGCCGAACTTGCGATGGCAAAGGCCGAAACCGACCAGATTTTGCGCGCGGTCGAAGAAGGGCTTTTCTTGCTCTACCAAGCACGCGATAACTTTATCATCGGCGCCGAACATTCGCAGGCGCTCGCCAGCATTTTCGAGCAGGATGAACTGCGGAGCAAAAACTTTCTGACCGCGATCGCAGCCTTTTTGCCGCCTGAAACCGTCGATAAGACGCGCACATTCATTGAACTGATGTTCGACCCCACAAAAAAACAAGCGATGCTTTTGAAACTAAACCCGCTGACCTTTGTGCAGGCAAACTTTGCTGCGGCGGAGAAACAAAAATACCTGCGCTTCAGCTTCAACCGCATAACGCAGACCGACGGCAATGGCAAGGTCACATCGGTCGATCACCTGATGGCCACGGTGAGCGATGTGACACACGAGATCGAACTGCGGCAAAAGCTCGAACGCACCGAGGCGCAGAACCGCAGGCATAACGAACTTCTGCTCGCGATTCTGCAATCGGAACCCGGTACGCTGACAGAATTTCTAAACGATTTGGGTGAAGATCTCGAAGCGGCAGACCGTCTTTTTGAAGAGGCCCAAAAGAGCACAGCGACGCAGAGACGCGCGCTGTTGACCGAAATTTTCAGGATCATGCATTCTGTGAAGGGCAACTCTTCGTTGCTGAATTTTCAGCATCTCACAACGCTCGCGCACTCAGCTGAAACCAACCTCGACGACATGATTCCGCGCGATGCGGTTGCGGATGCTGACATAAAAAAGATCGGCGACGCCATAATAGAACTCAAAACTTTGAACGCCGAACTGCGCGCCTGGCTCGAGAAGATCGCGGCTTTTCAGACCGCGGGTGCCGGTTCGCAAAAAACGGATTTCTTGCTACGTACGCTTGAAAATGCGCTGCTGAAAGCCGCGGCTTCGCAGGGAAAAAAAGTCGCCCTCGACACGCAGAATTTCTCCGCGGGGAAAATCCCCCCCGAACACCGCAAAGCTGTGAAAGATCTGCTGATGCACCTCGTGCGCAACTCGGCGATTCACGGCATCGAACCTTCTGCCGACCGCATAGCCCAGGGCAAACCGGCAGAGGGTCGTGTTTGCCTCAGCAGTGCAGATACGGACGGTCGGCTGAAGATCGTACTCGAAGACGACGGCCGCGGCATCGACACCGCAGGCATCGCGCGTAAGCTATTACAGCGCGGTGTCATTACCGAAGCCGAACTGAACAGTATGTCCGATGCCGAGCAAGCGCGGCTGATTTTTCGCGCGGGTGTTTCGACCCAAGAGGGTGTCACCGAATTCGCGGGGCGCGGTATGGGCATGAACATCGTCGAAGAAAACGCGCGCAAGATGGATGGCGCGATCGACATCGAGACCCAACCCGGTCATGGTACAAAGTTTGTTATTCGGCTCGGTTAAAATAGAGTTGCCAGCCCCAGTGTTATATACTACATTATGCTTATGAAGCGCACGGCGCTAATGTTGCCCGAAGATTTAAAAGCAGAAGCCGAGAAGGCGGCCCGGTCACAGGGTATTTCTTTCGGGGAAATTGTTCGTTTGTCGCTCAGAAAAAATCTCAACCGGAATACAGTAGACCCGTTTTTTTCCGATACCGAAGTCTATGGCGGTAAGGTTCCGGCCGACCTGAGCAAAAACCACGATAAGTACCTTTATTAGTGGTGAGCTTGTCGAACCATGATTGAAAAAGTCTTTGTGGATACCGGAGCGCTCATCGCCCGCTATCTGAAAAAAGACAATCTCCATTCTAAAGCCGTAGGCCTCTGGCTAAAAATCGAAAAAGCACCGGTTCAGTGTATCATAAGCCCGCTGATCATTCACGAAGTGGCTACCCTGCTATCGCGCCGCGCAAATCCGCTGTTCGCCGCAGAGAAAATCCGCAGCATTTACCTTTCATCCCGATTTCGCATCTTACGTGGGGATAGCGATCTCGAAATTGAGGCGCTGAAAATCATGGAAAAATACGCGGATTTACCTCTGAGTTATGCAGATGCATTTTCGATAGCGATTATGCGTGAATATAATATCAAGCGTGTTTTTACTTTCGACGAAGACTTTACCGTCGTCGGATTCACGGCGTTCCGCTAAGCCGTGTCTTTCCGCACCATCGTACATGTCGACATGGACGCTTTTTTCACCAGCGTCGAGGTCAAGGACTACCCGCATCTCAGAGGCAAACCCGTCGTCGTCGGCGCAGACCCCAAAGGGGGACATGGCCGCGGCGTCGTGAGCGCCGCCAGCTACGAAGCGCGCAAATTCGGCGTGCGCTCGGCGCAACCGGTCAGCACCGCATACAAACTTTGTCCCGAAGCGATCTTTATGCCGCACCGCATCGACCGCTACCGTGAAGTCTCTGACGAGGTGATGGAGGTACTCGCGACGTTCAGCGAAAAACACCTGCGCATGTCGATCGACGAAGCCGTGCTCGATTGTTCCGAAAGCGGTGCGATCTACGAAACCTGGCGCAAACTCGGCAACGCGATCAAAAAGGCGGTGCGCGACAAGACGGGGCTTACCTGCACGCTCGGCATCGCGACCGGAATGACACTCGCGAAGATGGGCTCTGAACTTAAAAAACCCGACGGTCTGACGCTGATACACCCGGGTAAAGAAGCAGAGTTTCTGGCACCCCTCGCCGTCGAAACGATACCGGGCATTGGCCCGCGCGCGAAAGAGGCGCTGCACCGGCTGGGTTTCCGTAAAATCGGCGACCTGCAAAATGCCGGGGCGGATGTACTCTTGCAGGCACTCGGCAAATGGGGCGCCCGCATTTACGATCTTGCACGCGGCCTCGATAACGACGAAGTGGTCTCAACGCATGAGCGCAAGTCATTCGGCGAAGAGCGTACATTTCACCACAATCTCGAGACGATGGAAGCCGCGAAAAAGGCGCTCGCCGAAATCGCCGACGATCTCGCAGGTCGCATGAACCGTAAGAATATATCGGGGCGAACGCTGACGGTGAAAATCCGCTTTGCCGATTTTCACACGATTACGCGTTCGCAGACGCTCGCAGTACCGCTGCGATCAGCGGCAGCTCTGTTTGACCATGCCTGGAATATCTTCGAACGCAATGTGCCGCCGCTGAAGGTGCGCGACGACAAATTGCGCCTGTTGGGCATTCAACTGTCGCATCTCTACATGGCGCAAGCGGGCGAACAGCTGTGGCTGTTCTGACTAGGCGCCCATCGTTCGCAGGTGGCGAGCTGGTGAAGCGCCCAATCCGGTTCGCTTTCGTCGCGCGTCGCGGGCATCTCTTGCACGTGCGTGAGGTGAGCCATCGCAAACACGAGAATGAGTGCAACGCTGAGGAGCATCCAATGGCAGAGATAAAAGACCACCGCAAGCTGCCAGCTGCCCGTCACCAGCGCGGGAATCACAAGATAACTCGCGATATGCCATGACTTGGCAAAGATGAGTTCTTTGAGCAATGTTGTTCTCTGCTGCGGTGACATCGGCCAGCGTTTGGTGAGGTAATCTTTCACGTCGTCATACCAGATCCAGCGGATGCTATGCCCCATATAAAGAAACCAGGCATAGAGGTGTTGAAAACGATGCGCGCGGTGCTTATGCTGCGCTGGGTGCAGGCGAATGAGTCCGCCCGATTCAAAATCCTGATCGTAACCGATCACGTTGGTGTTATCGTGGTGTGCACGAACATGCAGCATGTGCCAGAGCGTGTTCGACCCGCCGGCAAAACCAAGACTGTAAGCGGCAAGGTTGTTTAAAAGTTTTGAATTGCTGAAGGCGCCGTGGCTGCCGTCGTGCATGACTGAAAGCACGATGCAGAGCATGGCAAAGGCAAGCGGCAGCACGAGAAACAGAGCGTACCAGCCATAGTGATATCCGACATAGAGGTAGGTTGCGTAGAACGTGAACCACATTGCATAGTTAATGACGGCTTTTTGCAGAAGGCCGGATTGATCGACGGGACTCAGGGCATTTTCCTTGAGGAAGCCAAAAACCGCAGCCCGAAGGCCATTGTGAAAGCCGCTTTCGGCGGCACTGTTCGGGGTCATGCCGGTTAGATGGTTTTAAGGGTCGCGGGCTGCAAAATAATGACAAAAATGTCATTTTCAGCAATTCTCGGCGCTAGCGCAACTACAAGGCCTTGTGGCAAAAATATTGGCTCGATTTTTTGGCGAATTATGCGAACGTGCACGAAGCAAAATTCGGCAAGATTGATCGTTGGAAAATTGCCGAGGCAAGAAAAATTCTAACATGCGGTCAATTTGGGCGAGGCTTTCAATGGCATGAATGTGAACCGTGTAAAGTCGTCTTGGTAGTACCGTTTTTGTGCAAAAGTCGACTGTGCTTGTCGTGCTACCACAAGCGTCTATTTGGGTCATCGCTTCACCTCTCGAAGGTTCTCAACCGAACATTATTACACTTTCACGTGGTTTTTACGATGCCGGGAGAAGACGTTTAGTTCACTGACGATGCCGATTCATGAGTTCATGCTTCGACAAACTCAGCACAGGTGGCGCGGATGTTCTTCTTTTTGTCGGATCGGCATGAGAAATCCATTCGCTACTACGGTATATACGTTCGCCCGGCGAAAACTGCGGCTATTGAACAGGCGGTAAAACTCTCCCTCTGGGCGGAAGGTATCAAGTCATCGTTCGATAAACCAAACCCAATGGCATGTCCGCTGCCCCAGAAAAATACGCGAACTTATACGATTCTTGCTCGCGATGCGCTTCGGTTCGAGAAGCGCCTACGGACGCAGTATTTTCTGGCCGACGGGTATTTTTTCCTGAAATCGACTAGAGGGCCACCCGAAAGTTAATCAACTCCATTATGTGTTCACTTAAGCTTTTTTTACGCAATAACGCTGCGGTAGGTATGTTACACGCTATTCGCAAAAAGACCTCAAAATATGCGTTTTCCGGACAAAAAATATAGTCCTTTAAGACCTAACTTCCCATAACTGATCGTTTTGTTCCGCTAAAACAGTTTTTACAGTTAAATGACCCAAGACATAGGTAACACATTAACCCCATTACATAGGTTACATCTTTTTGTGTTCCTCCGATACCATCGACATGGGATTGCTGTACCGTAAGAACTTTCGGGTAAAATGATCGAACACACCAATCACAGCCTGACAAAAATAGATGCGCGTATGGTTTTCCGATATTTCCTCTAAGCCAACTATTTCACCACTTAGAGCTCCTGTCAGAAATAGCAGCCTGCCACCGCAGATGATGTTTCCGGCATCGTTGACTTTCTGAATTTCCATATTCGTTGGATATGCCACTTCTGGCAGAGTTTCAGGGAACATCCTACCAGACGGTGCATACAGGTCTGCTGGGAACTTATTACGCAATGCTTCGTGCGGCCGGTCATAATTGTATTCCTGTTTGAACTCATTGAAAGCTCGTTGTTGTGCTTCCAAGGTTGATCTGGGTGGTAATGCCGTACTTTGTTTCAGAGTTCGGTGCATTCGTTCATGACGGCCATTTTGCTGAGGTTTACCAGGTTCTATGCGCTCCAATTGAATACAGAGCTTCAGCCACCAGACAGATAGACGGCTAAGGCCTGCTAAGCTCTTGGCGGCAAAAGGAGTCCCGTTGTCTGTTCTGATGGCGTAGGCAGGCCAAACCGTCTGAAAAGGTCCGTAAATACGGCCTTGGCGCTCCCTGTATCCTGCGAAGGCACTATCCGGCATTCAATCAGAAAGCGGCTATGAGCATCAGTGACGGTCAAAGGCGTGCAGCGCAGGCCATTTCCAACAGTAAAGTGTCCCTTGTAATCGGCACACCAGACATCGTTTGGTGCCGTGACATGAGACAATGGCTGGACCGGAGTTGATTTCTTACGCCGAGTTTGTGACTTAATTAGGCCTTCTCTATCAATAATTCTACCAACGGTATTTTTTGAAGGCCAATCACGTATTGAGGGATAGCGATATTGCATTGCTGCCAGAAGCTTCTTTGGACCCCAGAGTGGATGCTTCTTTCGAGCCTGTATCACCAGTTCCTTTGTCCTGGCACTGACAGTGTTTGGGTGGTTGTGAGGTGTTCTGGGCTCGTCCTTCAAACCATCTAGCCCAAACTTCTGAAACCGTTTTATGTACTAATAGCCAGTTTTGCGGCTTATGCCAAATTCCCGGCAAAGGTCTGACATCGACCAGCCGCCCTGCTTCCAGGCGACAATAAACTTCATTCTCTTTTCATTCACACAGGTCTCCTTCCAAGGCATCGTATCCTCCGATGCCAAGGTTCCGAAGCCCATTTGAAGGGCCACGGTGTTACCTATGTATTGGTGCTATTGTGTTACCGATGTGCTGGGGTTATACCGGGCTAGGCTCCCCTTTGTGAGGAGCAATATCCTACATATTGATATGAACGGTAAAACCCGCAAAAACGTGAAAACCCATCATTGCAGGCTGCCCGACGGCTCGATCAACAGGGATGCATCGCAAGAACTTTGCCTGAAAGTCGGCGGTAAGTGGACGAAATATTAAACTTTTTACCCTTTTTTGATATCTCTAAAAAAAATAATTCCGTTTGCAGGATAGGGGTGACCTTGGCTTGCTGGCGGATTTTGCTGGTTGTATAGGTATCACCGTCTGGAGCTTCGGCACCACCCCTTCGCTTGGTTGCAATTCCCCCCCGTTAACGGGACACATTATCGAAGATTATTATCCGTGGGTAAATTCGATGAGATTTTCTGATTTTCTAAATTTCTTCGGATAAGATTAAAAATATCCCTGAATGCCCTGTTATTTCTGCTCTTTAAGCGTTCCTCCATGAACTGCAGAATTGGATAAGGTTGGAATTTTCGACGGTTGAAACTAAAAACGACATGGATGTCTGTCTTCGCACCATTTTCCAAAAGAAATTTCGCGCTCATCATTGCATCAGATGTCAGACTTCTTGCTAAAAGGAAATTGCCTGCATTGTCCGTTGCATTCACATCAGCGCCGGCAGAGACGAGCATACGTGCAATCTGAAAATTGGGCCTTTGAGCCTTGGCCCTGCTCGGTAAAAGCGCGTAAAATAAGGGTGACTCGCCCCTGATCTCGCGGATATTCGCATCGGCGCCATGTTCCAGAAGCAGTTTTACGCATTCAACACACCCTCTCTCCGTGGCAAGGATCAAGGCGGAATCATTTCTTCCTCCAGAAACTATATTTACATTGGCACCTTTCGATAGTGCGTAGGCTATACCCTGGTTATCGCCTGCTTTTGCCATCTTCAACAATTGGGGGGATTCGTATTGATAGATGAAATTGATTAAGGGGTCATTTGCCGCTGCATAATTAAGAATTTCTGACTCTGTTCGACCCATTAAATAAAACCGCTTGGGTTCTTTCGGCGGGAAAGCCAAAATCCTTAGGCCCCGAGTCCGTTCAAATAAAGAGAGCGACGAATCATGCGGAGGCAACCCGGAGATATGCTGTATATGACCCTGATGAAGACGGCCTGAACCACTAATCGGATCGGAAGGACCACGGATGTTGAAATTTAACCCGCCGCCCGTAATACAGTTAAAATCCAAGGCTAACTTTCCTGGTAGTGACCAATAAAAACCATAGCTGCATTCATCCTCGCTAATCGTGATATCGTTGAAAAAAGCATCCCATGTCCGAATTCGTCCTTTTACTTGTCCCTCCATTGAAAGATGAATTTTATGAATGATTGGCTTTGGATCTTTCGCATCCCTTAAGTCCATTAAGAACCAATCTCCAGAAGTTTGTAATTCTTTAGTAATATCGCGGACAACGCGATCTTGGGATGTGCATCCTTGAATAAGAAAAAACCCCGTTAATATAATGGCGATTCGAATGATCATTTGATACCAAGAGACCAATTAGAGAAGCGGTAACCTAGTTTTATACCAGCCCAAAAACCGTTAAATTCTGAAGAACCTGTGGCTCTTTGAATTAACCCTGCGGCGGGTATTTTGGATTGGTAAGCTAGTTCGAAAGCAAAATTGAATCCGGCAGGCGCCACAAGTTCAATACCTACCGGTATATAGATGCCGAGTCCATTCTCCTTGTGGGAAGCGGTGATATTCCCGGAACTCGTCCGGACATATTGCATCTCTGCACCCGCGTATGGAGACCAGCTCTGTCCGAACCGGTGCCCGAGAAAATGCCATTTCGGACCGGCATGTACCACCGTATATGAAAGATTGTCGGCGCTTAACGACATACCACCCGCTTCGATATCCAGTGTGGTTGTTAAATAATAGGAAACCCATGCTCCCGCAAGCCCGTCAGCCCCGCCGAGCCAGATACCGAGGCCCAGGCTTCTATATTCCCTGGGTGACTGAGGACTAGCTCTAAGGTTCGAATTTGGTGGAAGTATCAATGCGGCAGTGACTACAAGCGCTGATATTATATTCTTGTTCATAAATTTTCTATATTTAGTGTTGTTATTCCCGGGATCTTATTGGCAGAACGTTCTGACGTTATCAAATCTACGCAGAGATCTTTACGAAGATGCCAAGATTATGCGCCTACTCTCGGATTTTACGCGGCGAATGCCTTTGCTGCTTTGCCCGGCATGCTCGTCGTCTTCGGCGTCGACCGCCTCATTGCCGATCCTGAAAAATATCTGAAGGGCCGCCGCTTTGCCTTGCTTGTAAATCAGAGCTCGGTAGCGGCGAATGGCCGGTACCTCTACGAAGCGCTCATCGCTGGGGGAT
>JAFLED010000150.1 GCA_017302045.1 Spirochaetota bacterium | reverse complement strand
GAGGCGCAGGGTACGGTTGTTACGAAAGACGGCGCAGAGATACCGATTGATATCCGCCTGCGTCTCGAAGACAGTCGGCACGATATTGTCGGTTTGGACACAAAAGCCGCGCGCGCGCTGATCGACCCTCTTGTTATCAACTATGACAATGACAGCGCGGTGCTCAGCGACGCAAAATTCTCTTTCGATCTCGACATCGACGGCAAACCTGAGAACATCGCCATGCCGGCTTCGGGCAGCGCTTTTCTTGCGCTCGATAAGAATGGCGACGGTGTGATCGGCGACGGTTCTGAGCTTTTTGGCGTCACTTCGGGCGACGGCTTTAAAGACCTGGCCGCTTACGACGACGACAAGAACGGCTTCATCGATGCCGGCGATAAAATATTCGACCAATTGCGTCTTTTCACACGCGGGCCCGACGGTAAAGATCTGGTGTTTACATTACGCGAAAAGGGGGTCGAAGCCATCTCGCTGGAAAATCTCGCAACGACCTTGCGGCTTAAAGACGGAAATGGTATGTTGCGCAAGACCGGTTTTATTCTGCGCAAAGGTAAATCCGCTGCGACGGTGCAGCATGTCGATTTAAGGCCCGAGCCGTTGTTACCGGCGCAGAATTCGGTTGGTGCCACAAAAAATTTTCTCTCTACTTAACGCCGAACAAAAATATTGTTGAATTGTCCGCTACCCGGATACATACGTGCCAGGCAATTTTCCCGTCATTTTGCGAAACGCCCGAATAAAGTGCGCCTGGTCGTAATAACCGAGCGCATGCGCGAGGCGGGCAAAGTCGGGCTTTTGCGTTGCCTCTAATCGTTCCAGCGCCTCATGCATGCGGTAGCGCTCGATCACCCATTTGGGATTTACGCCAATATAGACCTTGAACAATCTTTGTAACTGCCGTTTACTTAAAGGAAAAATCCCGACCAGCGTGTCGACCTTGTTGAGCGTTGTATCAGTCAGTATTCGGTGCGTGATTTCCTGCACGAGCAGTGCATCTGCATCGGGTGTGGGATTTTCCCCGCGCAGAAAATTCACTGCACATTCTGCTTTGGCGTCGATGCCTTTAGCGGTGGCCATTGCGGCGGCGAATCTGTGCCAGGATTCGCCGAAAAATTTTTCAGGATTAAAACGGCGGTCGGTCAGTTGCGAAAGCGGCGCTTTGCAGAAAGCGTGAAATCCCCCCGGGCGAAACTTGATGCCGAAGGCTTGACCGCAGCCCGTCAGCGTTTTCGTGAAGCGACCGCGCATGACGCCGATGACTTCTGTCTTACCGTTATCGAAGACGAGATGCACAGAGGGATGTGGCAACGTTTCAGACGGATACGGCGGAAATCCTGTCAGATCCCATTCGACTGCCCAGAAGTGTTCGACGGTAGTTGCAAGGTCGTCGGGCGGTAAACGCCGGTCGAGCTTGAATTTCTGCCGCCCCTTTTTGAGGTGCAGTACGCCCCTGGGCTGTGTGACCTTTTTTTCGGCCATGGTCGCGTTTTTACAATGCGCTGCCTTTGGCAAAACTTATATTCCGCAAATGAATGATACCACGACGGCGCGGGCGAGCGTCGATCTCAAGGCTTCGGCAGAAAAGGTGTGGGATGCGCTCACCGACCCTGCTAAAATCAAGCAATACCTCTTCGGTACCGACACCGAATGCGACTGGAGAGTAGGCAGCAGGATTTATTATCGCGGCGAATGGGAGGGTAAACATTACGAAGACAAGGGCGAGATTCTGGAGATTGAATTTGCGAAAAAGATCGTGATGACGTACTGGAGCGGTTTTTCGGGGCTGGCAGACATACCCGAAAATTACCACCGCATCACCTATCGCCTGGAAACTATATCCGCGGGTACACGCCTCTCTGTCGTGCAGGAAAATCACCGCGACGAGGCAACGCGCGATCATTCTGCCGCGAACTGGAAGTTGGTGCTCGAAGGCCTGCGGAAACTCGTCGAAGTTTAGCGCCGCACGCATGGTCATTGTCAGGCGCGATGAATCGCATGACAAAGCAGACGCGTCTTACTCTCTGGCGATTTTGTTTAACAGGAGACAACATGAAATTTAAGATGATCTTTATCGCCGCTGCGTTCGTTGCAGTGGGTTGCGGTATGAGCAAAATGAAAGAGAGCGGCGCTGCGTTTATGGACGCCTGGAAAGCGGGTGATGCCGACAAAACGTATGCACTGCTCGAAGCCGACCTGCAAAAAGAGCTCGGCGAACTCGAAGGCTGGAAAAAATGGGCGACTGATAAAAAACCCGCGTCGTATTCTTTCAGCGGATTTAACGTCAATGCCAATGGTACGGGCACGCTGAGCGGCTCGGTTGAGACTGCCAGCCAGCAAAAAGCCGACCTCGAACTCCATCTGAAGAAACACGGCGAAGACTGGAAAGTGATGGGTATTTCGCTGAAGCCCGCAAAATAATTTAACCGTTTGGTTAATTTTTTGGTCGCCGGGTCGTTTCGCGCATATTTTTCGATGCAGCATGCGCATCATCGAAATGAAAAATGTGCGGAAAGATTATCCGTTAGGCGAGACGACGGTCAGCGCCCTGAAGGGCGTTGACTTCAGCGTCGACGAAGGCGACCTGCTCTCTGTTGTCGGGCCTTCGGGCAGCGGCAAAACTACCCTACTCAACATCATTGGCTGCATCGACAAGCCTTCATCGGGCGAAGTCAGAATCGCAGGGCATGACATCACGGCGCTCGGCGACAATGCGCTGACCGATTTACGCCTCTACACCGTCGGCTTCATTTTTCAATCTTTCAACCTGATTCCCGTACTCGATGTGCGCGAGAATGTGGAGTTTCCCCTGTTGCTCATGAAAACAGACGCTCCCTCGAAAACCCAGATTCGCGAGCGCGCCGAGAAGCTCATTGAAGAGGTCGGATTAACCTCGCAGATCAAACAACGCCCCGCCGAACTTTCGGGCGGCCAGCGTCAGCGTGTCGCGATTGCGCGCGCGCTGGTGACGAACCCCAAGATCGTGCTTGCCGATGAGCCGACGGCAAATCTCGATTCCGATACGGGTTTTAAGATTTTGGAACTCATGCGCAGTCTCAACGAGCAGCACAAGACGACATTTGTTTTCTCGACGCATGACCCCGACGTCATGCAGTATGCGCGCCATGTCGTGAAGATTCGCGACGGATTGATCGCTTCGGACGACCTCACCCCCCGACCCCCTCTCCTGAAAGAGAGGGGGAGAAAGAGCAAGCCGGCTGAGAAATGAAAATCGCGTTCGTCATCGCGGCTCGCAACCTGCTTCGCCATAAAGGCAAGAGTTTTGTCATCGGTGCGATTCTCTTTGTCGGAGCGCTCATTATGACGCTCGGCAATGCGGTGATCTCGGGTATGAACCGGGGTTTGAGCGAAAATATCGTCGAACGTTTTACCGGACACATCGTCGTCATCTCCGACACACAGGAAAATCCGAATATTCTTTTTACGCCCATGGGCAAAGACATTGCGCTGATCAAAAATTTCGATAAAGCGCGCACGGTGCTCGCAGGCCAGCCATATATTGCCGCGTACCTGCCCGCGGCGCGCGGTTTCAGTTTTGTGCTCACCGAAGAAGGCGACATCGATTTTGCCATGCTTTTGGGTGTCGATTTTCCGGAGTATAACCGCATGTTCCGCGAGAACGTGAGACTCGTTGAAGGCAAGCTGCTTGGGCCGAACGAACGCGGTATGCTGATGAGCCAGGGCCGCCGCACACGTTTTTTTAACGATCAGAATATCTGGGTGAAACCCGTGGGATTTCCCCTCGATGAGAAAAACTTTTCCGATGAGGCGAAGAAATACCGCGAGAAAATGATCGTGAAAGAAAATCTCGTGCTTATGGGGGCATCGGGCGAATCGACTGCATTCGATGTGCGCACCGATATCAAGGGAATCATCCGATATGAATTTCTCGACGATTTCTGGAAGTTCTTCAACATCATGGATATCGAAACCTTCAGGGAATGTTTTCAATGGGTGACAAATTCCGATGCGGCGGTAGACCTGAATAAAGAAACCAAGACCTTAATCACCCAAGAGGAAAATCTCGACGACCTCTTCAAAGGTGAAACGGTTGTGGCGACCAAATCGGCGAAGGCCGAACTCTCGAAATCGCTCAAAAAACTCAAAGAGAAATCCACCGCGCCGAAGGTGCAGACCGACGCCGGTGCCTATAACGTGGTTTTTGTAAAACTCAAGGACAACGAGTCGCTAGCGGCGCGTGTCGCCGATCTCAATGCCGCGTTTAAGGCCACGGGGGCTTCGGCGCGCGCCGTGAGTTGGCAGCAAGCGATCGGGCAGCTCGGCGATATGGCGGGGATTATCCGCGGGGCGCTCATGGGCTTCGTGTTCTTTATCTTTTTTGTGGCGATCATCATCATTATGAATACGCTCTCGATGGCGGCGCTCGAACGCACCGCCGAACTCGGCATGATGCGAGCGGTGGGCGCGCAGAAAGGTTTTGTGACAATTATGTTTTTCATCGAAACCGCCTGCCTCGCGGCGATTTTTGGCGGCCTCGGCATTCTCGCCGGTACCGTTGCGGTGCCGGTTCTGAAGGCGATGCAGATTACGGCGGAGAATAATATTCTGCAGCTGCTTTTTGGGGGCAAAACCTTCGCGCCTTATCTGGGCGTCGCAGACATTGTTGCGGGTGTCGTCGAACTCGCGCTTGTTACAGTTATTGCTTCCGTTTACCCGATCCGAGTGGCGCGCAGAATTACACCGCTCGATGCGATATCGAGGGATTAAATGGAAAAACTCAGATTATTAAATTCCCTCGCTTTCCGCAACCTGATACGGCAACGGCGGCGCAACCTGCTCTTAGGCGTCGCCATCGCCTTCGGTACGATGATACTCATTCTGGCGAATTCATTTTCGCGCGGTATTACTGATACCTTGCTCAACAAGATTGTTGTGCAGATGACGGGCCATCTCGAACTCGCAGTGCTCGAACGCTCACGGGCGCAAAACCTGCTGATCCGCGATCGGCAAAAATATCTCGATCTGCTCCAGAAGAATTTGCCTGGCATTCGCGAGGTTGCCGACAATGTTGCGGTTTTCTCACGCGCGATCGGTAACGGCAAAGGTGAAAATGTCATTGTCATACCGATGGATTTCGGCGACGGCAAGAACCTCGCGCAGAATATCGATGCCGAGTACCTGACCAGCCGTGCGCTCGAAGGCAATCTTGAAGATATGCTTTCGGCGAAATACGAGAACCCGGTTGCGATCTTTGCCGATAAATCGCGCGCGCTGAATGTAAAGCTTTTTGATACGGTGAAGGTGCGGTTGAAGACGGTCGCGGGCCAGGAGCAGAGCGCGCGCTTTACCATCGTGATGCAGCTCAAATCTGAAAGTCTTTTCGAATCGGGTGCGCTTTTTCTGCCGCTGAAAAACCTGAAAGAACTGCGGGGCATCCGCGCGAATGAAACCGGCTCGCTACAGGTCACATTTAAAAATTTCGACTCGCCGCGCGCCGTAATCCGTATGGCCGATCAGATTCATGGTCTTCTGAAGCCGGGGATAGCCGGCATTTACGGCGATCTCTCGCAAGGCAAAAAATCGACCCAGGTCGTGGTTGCGGGGCTGGTTCAGGAATTTGGGAAATCCGACACCGTAAAAAAATCGCTGACGCTGGTTGCAGGCGAGTTTCCGAAAGACAAGGATACCGACCGCATTCTTATCGCCGACAGCGTGGCGCAGCAATTTAATTTGAAAAAAGACGCGAAGGTAACGCTGCGCTTTAAATCGATTCATGCGGCCGAGCCCGTAGAGCAGGTATTTGTGGTTGCGGGTATCTTTCGCGGCGCAACGCCCGAAACCATTGCCGCGTTTTTGCCCGAGGCTGGCTTTTATAAGACCTGGCTCGGAGACTTGCCTGAAAAACACCTGCTGCCACAGGAAAAAATTCCCGAAGAATGGCGCAAGTTGCTGGCGCCCGAGTTTCGCCTGCTGCCGCGCACGGCGACGGGCGACGATCTTATTAAAAAAAACCAGGAGCTGCGCAAGACCGGTTTTTATGGCCCCGCGATCGACGTGCGTACGATGTACGAGAGCGCGAGCCAGGTGCTTGAACTCGAAGGGGCGCTGAACCTGATTACACTCATCGCCGTACTGATTTTATTTTTTATTATTCTCATCGGCGTCGTGAACACCCTACGTATGACAATCCGCGAGCGGACGCGGGAGATCGGCACGATGCGTGCGATCGGTGTGCGTTCGGGCGACGTGCGTAATATTTTCCTGCTGGAAACGTTTCAACTGGCATTCTTTTCTGCCGTCGCTGGGTTGATACTGGCGTTTATTGCGATGCTGCTGCTTTCGTCTTTTACCATCGATACACAGAGTGTGCTGGGTATTTTTCTTAGTAAGAAGAGGCTCTACTTTGTCCCGTTCGCCTCTGATATCGTGAGAAACGTTTTTATGATTCTCATGATTTCGACGGTCACGGCATACTTTCCGTCGCGCCGCGCCGCGAAACTCGATGCCGCCGAAGCGTTGCGTCATTACGAATAAGGAGAATTCTGTGAAAAAACTCATATCCCTGGTCTTCATGTTGCCGCTGTTGCCCGTCAACGCCGCCGGCGTGAACCATATTTTGAAAGAAATCGATGCGCGCATGTCGCAGGTGAGCGATTTTTCGGCCAAAGTTGCACTCACGCAGCAAAAGGTCGGGCAGGGCGTGAAAAATTTCGAAACCCTGTTTTTCCGCCGCGACAAAGACGACGAGTTTCTCATGGTGACGACTGCCCCTCAGTCCGAGAAGGGCAACGGCTACCTGCGCACCGGCAACAACTTCTGGATGTACCGACAGAACACGCGCACATTTCAGCATATCAACCGCGATGAGAGCATCAACGGCACAGATACCAAGGCGGGCGATTTTGAGCGCAAGAAGGTCAGCGAACTTTATAAGCCGCTCGTCGACGCTGCGGGCAAAGAAGACATCGCTGAAGAGATGCTCGGTAACAAGCCTTGTTATAAATTCACGGTCGTAGCAAAAGTACGCGACGTGACATACCCCAAGCAGGTCTATTGGGTTGAAAAAGATACCTTTCTGCAACTCAAGGTGCAGTCGTACTCGCTTTCGGGAACGCTCATGCAGACGGCATATTTTATCAAGTATACGCAGATCGAAGGTAAGTATATTCTCCTGAAAGGTATGTTCGTCGACGAGTTTGAAAAAGGTAACAAGACGGTGCTCGATATTTCGGGCGTGTCGCTGAAGAAACTCGACGGCAAGATCTTCACCAAAGCCTACCTCGAAAACCTGAGCAAATAACGTGATCCGGGTTTTAGCGGCTTTTTCTGTTGCGGGTGTCTGCGTCCTCGCGGCTCAGAATGCGCCCAAAGAATTCGGTACGCAAACGCGCCCGCAGCCGAAAGAAAAGCCTGCCGCTGCGCCCGCTACAAAACCCGTCGATCCCGATCAGATTGATGAGAACAAACTTTTTTCCGAAGGCGAGACCGTTACACCGATCGAAAAAATCAAGGACGATAAGGTCGATGAAGTCACCGAAAAAGAGTCGGTCGGTTTTTCGGGTTCGATCAACAGCCGTAATTCGTATGCCATGAGCCGCGACTGGTTGCTCGGCAATACCTCGTCCACGGCGCAGAATACGCTAAACAACCAGCTGCAGAATAACCTCAACCTTGAGGCCCGCGCCCGCCGCGGTACGAGAGCCGTCGTCAATCTCGTGAACAATGTTTATGCACAGGGGAAATCCGAACAGCATACGATACAGGATGCCAATACGGGAGCCGTAACGAAATACAACGAGACCGTCTACGCCGACTACCGTTTCACCGAAGCCTTCGTCGACGCCAATATCGCGCGTGCCGTCTATTTTCGCGCCGGCAAGCAGGTGTTGGTCTGGGGCCGCGGTTTTTTCTGGAACCCGTCAGATGTCATCAATACAGAGCTGCGTAGTGCAACCGACGCTTTTCAGTTTCGCGAAGGCACCTATGGCCTGCGCGCGCATGTGCCGATCGGCACCGCATTCAATTTTTATTCATTCACCGGTGTTGGCAAGAGCACGCGCGCCGAAGATATTATTCAGGCATTCAAGGCTGAGGTCGCGGTGAGCCGCGCCGAAATCGCCGCCGGTGTGATTATGGGCCAGAAGAAGGTGCCGACCTATCTCGTCGAAGCAAGCACGCGTTTCTGGACGCTCGACTGGCGCGCCGAGGCGACATACGCGTATGGCGACAATGCGCAGCGCATCGATGTCAATACGTTTAACATCCTGAATCCGGTGACATATCAGTTACGCGACCAGCACGTGTTTAAAGGCGTGCTGAGTGTCGGTCGCAGTTTCGAAGTTTTCGACGTCGCCGACCGGCTGACGATCAACCTCGAATATTTCTATAACGGGGCCGGTTACAACGACAATATTTTTGCACAGAATAATTTAGTGCGCGCTTATTTTGTTACGAACGGCCTTTACCGCGCAAATTATTACGGCATGCACTATCTTGGTTTTTTTGCGACTTATACGAAGTTCATTCTTAACGAGATGACACTGGGGCTCAATGGTTTCGGGAATCTCAGCGATAAGACCTTTGTGTTTTCGGAGCTCTTAACCTATACCCCGCTCTTTAATCTGACACTGACATGGCAGAATAACATTTTCACCGGCGCCGCGAACGGCGAGTATACGGTGAGCGGGTTGGGCTGGTATTCTGAATTTTCGGCGCGGGTGAGTTTTTAATTCGTCTTAGACAAGAACTTTCTCAATTTCCGTAGCCAGTTTTACATCGAGTTCAGTCAGACCGCCCTTGTCGTGCGTCATCAGCGCTATATGCACCCGGTTATACGTGTTGTTCCAGTCGGGGTGATGGTCCATTTTTTCCGCAAGAAAAGCGACACGCGTCATAAAGGCGAATGCCTCGCTGAAATCGCCGAAGGTAAATTCTTTCTGAATCGCTCCTTCATGCAGATGCCAGTCGGGCAACTGTTTCAGGGCGTGAATCATTTCGTCGTTGTTTAAGAGGCGCATCGGGCACAGTTGTCGCAGGCGTGTCAGGGTCAATCCGGCTCGGATAGTCCGAAAAGATCGCCCTGGTCCTTCACCCCAGGTATAATCTTCTTTCGTGGCTTAACTTCGCTTTTATGATAGATGCCATCGGCGAGCAGAAAATCCGATTTTTTTTCGAGCTCCAGCATGATTTCATGCGCACGCTCGGTAACGGTTCTGGGCATACCCGCCATCTGTGCGACATGAATGCCATACGATTTATCTGCGACG
>JAFLED010000015.1 GCA_017302045.1 Spirochaetota bacterium | reverse complement strand
TTTGACCAGCAGTGCGGTTCTGTCTGGCGAAGTAATACAATTCGCCAGCATACGCGCAAAAGTGCGGGCGAAGGTCGCGGCGAGGCTCAGATCTTCTTCGCTGAAATTCTCTTCACCCTGCTTGGTTGCCCAGAGTAATGCCCCGAGCACACCTTTACCGTCGGTCATCAGCGGTGCCGCGAGATATGAGGTTTCGGCCTCACCCATGGATATCTGTGCAGCGTTAAAGAGCTGCTGGCGGTTTTCAATGATGAGCGTCTCGCTTTCGACGAGGCTCTTTTGCATAATATTTTTTTCCAGAGAGGTTAATCCGCGTTTGGCGATGCGGTAGGTTTTGACCCCCTGGCCCGTGCGCAACGCCATGAAGCAACTTTCTGCCTGCATAAGCCCGCAGGCGGCCTTGAGTATGTATTGCGCCGCTTTATTTAACTCGTCTGTGGCTTCGATATAGAGCCGCCCACCCTGCGACTGCATGAGCAGATTACCTGCCCCCGTACGACTGATGGTTTCGGCCGCCGTCATTTCAGTTCCGGTATAAATAATAGAGCGGCCGCGTCGAGGCTTGCTTGCCTTTCAGTGACCCAAAAGCTGCCTCGTAAGCGGCTTCGACCGACAGGCGCTGTTCGGCCATACCCCGCACCACCGCCTGGGCAAAAGTAACAAAATTCCCATAAGGTTCACCCTGCGCGCAGAAAAGGTGATAGGCTGCGGGCTTCAGGCGCGGCAGGTTATCCAGGTTCACCACGTCGGTGTAGATATTCAAGGCCCCTTCGGCCGTATGGTACGGTGGCTTTATCTGAATGAAAGCGCTTTGCGCCGATTTTTTTCCAGAACCCCATTCTGAATACAGGGCCGAATACAGGGCATCGGGTTCGGGTGCTGCGATCGTGACAGAAGCCGGGGTCTGCGCGGGCGTGGCGATACCGTTTGAAATATCGACAAGTATGGCGTCGCGCGGGGGGGGGATCTTACGGCGCGCAAAAAGGTTCTTTCGCGGCGTATACGCCAGGTATTTACGCCCGGCCCCGATCTTTAGACCCGATTTGTTATCGAATGCGGGCAGGCGCGTAAACTGCAGGTTAACGCCGTCGCTGTACCACTCATAGATTTCGTCGGTGAATATTTCGCCGAAACCGAAAGCCCCTGCCGCGAGTTTCTTTGTGTCAGTGCCGGGCTCTCCCTGGTTTCGCAATATCAGATTCAGCGCTGCAGCATTTTCGCCCCGCGCCAGGTGGCGCTTCGTGAGTAATGCACAGTTGGCGCGGCTGCAATCAATGTCGGATGTATAACCGCGGTCGGTTTCGGCGTAATATTTGAGATCCGCGTCGACCACCGTATCCGCGGGAAATCCACCCGGCGGCAATGCCGCCAGAGTATTCCCCTGCGGGTTCACTGAGATCGCGGTCAGATAAAGAAGGTTAAAAGCCGATTGCACCCCCGAGGTCCAGGGGGTGTTCTTGTGCGGCAGAATATCGGCGAGCGCAGAAACGCCGGCAGCCTGCACGTTCGCACTGCGCGCCAGAATGGCATAGAAAAATTGCGCCTGCGTGTTCGGGTTTTTCTTCAGCGCATTCGCTCCGTATTCGCTGAGAAGGCCGGCGATGGCCTTCGTATCGGCTTCTGAGGCACGCCGCTGCGCGAGTATGCGCAACAAAGAAAAGGCCAGCAGATTTTCCGAGACGCTCAGGTTCGTTGCCGCGAAATGTTTACGTGCATAGATGAGCGCATCTGAAACATACCCCGCCTGCAAGAGCGAGATGGCATGAAAAAAATCCGTGTCTTCGGCGCGCACGAGACTCTTGAGATCCGCTCTTGTTCCGGCAAACCAGGCTTTGATTTGCTGCCGATCGGCTTTTTCAGACGCGTCGCCGAATTTATTGCCGCTGCACGAACGTAAAATCAGCGCATATTCCAATGCGTCTGTCGCCGCGGAACAGATTTCATTCTGCAGTTCTTCGTTTTTCAGGTTTGCGGGTAGTTTGTTTCTCAGCCCGCTGTGCGAGGCATCAGTTTTGTTTTCCCACGGAAAAGCGGCAGAGAGCCGCGCAATATCGCCTGTCGAAAGCGAGGCGAGTTGTACGAGACCTTCGCTCTCGGGTGCCTCACGCGCGAGTACCGCACGCAGGTCGGGATTCTCCGCTATAAATTTCTCGGCATCGGAATGCGACCCTGACCGTAACAACAGTTTCGCATAATTTTTTCTATCGGCAAGCGGCGAGGTTTTCGAGATACCTGCGGCGGTAATGTGCCGTGCGGCCGCGTCGGTAGAACCCTGGATCAGGTAAAGTTCGGCGGCCGCAAGATGAAAACGGACATCCTCCGGAAACAGTGAAACTGCGTCTTCGGCATACGAAGCGGCTTCGCCATATTCGCGTAACTTGCGGGCGGCAAGAATCTTTGCCTGGTAAGATTGCCGCTGAGACGCCATGAGCTTGCGCCGGGCATTTTCGTTTTCAATGAGCGCCGCGTTACCTGTCAAAAGGGCACCCCCCGTGACTTCGCCGGCGCGAAGAAATGCCTCGATGGCGCTCTGCGCGTTCTTGCGCGTCGAAAATGTGTGCAGAACCTGACCACCACCCATGGCCGAGAAATACAGATCTATCGACGTGGCGTAGCGGAATTCATCGGCTCGCGTGAGTTTGTCGCGCGACGACCAGGAAACGATCGCATAGTTCGGGTTACTTTTCAGCGCAAACATGGCCGCAGGTGTTATCGAAGAATTGTCTGTGACCACGGTTTTGCGTACAAGCTCTGCTTCGTAGTCGACGACGTTGCGGTGTATGCTCAGAGCCGTAATCTCAGAATTCTTTTTGACCCGTTCGATGGGCTGCTGCACGGTGTAGGCAATTTCATTTTTGCCCGCAAGCCCGAAGAAAGATCCGCTTTTGACTAACTGTACAATACTGCGCTTCGCACGGTCGGGGTTTTCGCTGAAGCTGATCGCAGCGCGGGCCGTGGTCTGCATGGCGAGTGGTTTCAGTATTTCGCTTTGCATGGCGCCGGCAACAATCTGCGGCGCAAGTACCAGAACCCGCGCACCCGTTTTCTGCGCAAAGGCCTCGAGTTCCTGGATATCGCTTTGTCCGTCTGCGCGTACCGAAACCTCGTAGCGCAATCCGCCGCGCTTACCGCCCTCGTTTTTCATATACACGAAAATCAAATCTTCGCGCGGCCGCAGTGCGTAGATTACGCCGAGGCGTGCGATTTGTGCGATTTCGGCGTCCGAATACCCGTCGCTGAAAAACGTGTCATAGTGGTAATCCAGGCGGTCGGGTTGGCGCAGCTTGCGCTTCAGCGCATCGGCCTCTGAGTCGGTATCGAAAAGTTCTTTCTCGATCGGTTGCACATTTTGCCGCGCTAACCTTCCGGTGCGTATGCGGTTCGAAAGCACATAACGTTTTTGCTCGAGTGTCAGAAGCTTCGCAAACTGTTCTTCTTTCTGGCCATAGAGCTTGAGATCATCGAAGTACATTTGAATGCCAGTGAACTGGCGGCGCAAATCTTCGGTACGGATTGCCTCGGCAAAATCCCGTTTTTTCAGAGCGCGATCGCTGATGATATTGCAGATGCGTTCGAAGAGATCGGTATTGGCGCGCATGAAATTCTGGTTGCGCATGAAAAAGCGGATCAGATTGCGGTACGGCGTCAGGTTGACCTTGTCTTCCATTTCGGCTTCTTCGTATACGCGGTAAGACCGATAGCTGGCGATCGCATATTCGAGATCGGCCCTGAATTCCTGGCTGCGCTCCTGTATTTCTTTCAGCTCGGCTATCGATTCATCGGTGAGGCTCATCTCTTGCAGAATCTTGGCGCGGTTCATCGCGAGTTTAATACGCAGGCTGTTGTTTTTCAGGTCGGGTTCGAAAACCGGATCGACTTCCATAAAGGTTTCTTTGGTGAACCCGCGAAAATATTTCAGCGCTTGTCTGAACTTGTCGAAACCGGTTTTTTTGCGCGCAAGATAATCGTCGAAGGTTTCGATACGCGCTTCGTAGCGAAGCTTAAAATCTTCGAGTTCGGCCTCGTGAGCGAGACTCAGTCCTTTAAAAAACAGTATCGGTTGAATCTCATTCTGTACTTTCGCTGTCACCTTCGCGATGCCTTCCGGAGAGATATCTTTTTTGTCCGGTTCGTCTTTCTCTTTTATGGCCTTACGAACAGCTTTCAGCCTTTCTTCAATGACGTCTTTCTCGAATTCTGCGACTTCGGCGATATTTTTCTGCGCGGTTTTGATTTTGTCGGCAAGCGTCTGGTTTTCGGTTTCGAGTTTGCGTAGCTTGCAAAGATGGATGTTCTTGCGGAAGGTCAGCGCGGCACCCGGATTTTCCTCTTTTTCGGCCTGCTTAAGCGCCGTTGCATACAGTTCCATGGCATTATCCCAGTTTTTCAGCTGGAACTCCAGTTCGCCGCGGCGACTGACGGCGGCGCTGAGTGTTTCTTTACCATGCTTGGAACTATCTTTTTCTGCGTAAGTCACTAGTTTCGCCAGTGCGTCAGAGGCATCCTGGATCAGGCCTTTCTGTTTATAGATATCTGCGCGTATCGAGTACAGTAGCTGGTAGCGGTTCACTGTCGGCAGTTCGAAGGCGAGATGGTTGTCGCCGATATAAACGTCGTCGTACGATAACTTGTAGATCCAGCCGACCATCGTCGTCCAGGGCTCATAGATCCAGAACCATTTGATGCGGAGTTTAAATTTTGGAATGGGAATTTCTTTTTCTTTTTCCAGCGCCTTCTCGGCCCGGTTTGTGTGGCGTAATGCCGATGCCAGATCACCCTGCCGCAGGTAAAGGCGGGCAAGCTCAAGATGCGACATAGACACGGGATTTTCAGCGCCGACAGATTTCGCCTCGCTGAGTATCGTTTGGTGGTACTGTATGGCGAGTTGCGGTTTCTGGGAATATTCGCTGTTGAGCGCGAAAGTCTTGTAGGCAATTTCACGGCGCGCCTGGTTTATTTTTTGCGCCTCGGCCGGTACGCCGGCGATCGGATAACGCGAATTCAGATTATTTTCGACGTATTGCAGGTAACGCGCCGCGGCGTCGTTCTTGCCTGAAAAATAGAGCGTTCTGCCGAAATGATAATAGAACATCATTTCCTGTTCGGGGGATTCAAACTGGAAATCCGGATTTCCCTTCGCGTCGAGAATAGCCGCGTAATGTTCTTCTGCCTGGCTGTAGTTATTCAGGAGAAAATAATTGTTAGCGATATTGAGATGAAAGCTGTTTTTGATGCGCGGCGATCCTGATTTACCGAAGAGCGCGAGCGTTTTCTGGTAAAGCCGGATATTTTTCTCGAAAAGATAATCGGGAAAATAAGACTTATAGAGCGATTCGAAAACCTCGCGGTCTTTTTTACCCGATCCCTTCTCGAGCACAACTTCGCGTTTTTCGTCGATGAACTGGTACATCCAACCGAGCATGATGTACGCATCGGCAAAGCGGGCATTCGCGAAGAAACACCAGTTGAGGTCGACTTCGGCTTTACGAAAGTGTTCGAAGACTTTCTTTTTCTCGGAAGAGGTCAGGCCGTCGGCCTCGGCCGATAAATGGCGCTGTATGCCGAGTTGGGCCCTGAGAAAACCACGGCCGAAAATGAATTCACTGACAAGAAACCGCCGTGCGATATCGATACGCGAATCGTAAAATCGTACAATCTCATCGAGCAGCTTCTCATCGCCGCCATCGTCCGCCGCAGCGCGCAGTGCAATCTGATCGAGACTTAGTACGTTATCGAGCAGTTCACCCGCCGCAATTTCTTTGGTGAGCTTATTCGCATGCGCCGAGAGATAGAGATCGAGCAAGGCCTGGTATTCCGCCGCAGCGCCGCGATCGTTCTGCTCGGTACGAAAATGCTGGGCGCGCTCCTGATGGTATTGCGTGATCTTCGCGATAATGTTCTTTGCGCTCGCGGGAATCTCGGTGTCGCGAAAGGCGGCAATGGCGCCTGCGTAGACGCGTATCGCCTGGTCGGCTCCGTTTTTAACCTCTTCAATCTTGCCGCGCACGATTTCGGCGTCATAATAAATGAGTGTACCCGAGGGCGCAAGGGCCTGGGCGCGCAATGCGAATGCATTTGCTTCGTCGAGTTGTTCTTTTCTCACCGCATGGCGCGCGGCGACAACGGCATAGAGCGCGTTCAGGGTATGATGCTTGTTTTCAGGATATGCCGCAAGAAACTGGCGCTGTGCCTCGGCGCCGCCATCGGCAAATTGTTTTTTATAAAAATCGGCGAGAAACCGCTCTGCCTGCCGCCTGACATGCGGCCTGACTCTGATCGTCGTGTTCTTGAGACCCGAAAAATAATCGGGAATCAGCGCCGGATCGGGTGTGTCTGCGACGAGATATACAAGCTCGAGCGCCGGTAAGGCGGCAGAGTCGATACTGCCATTTTCGAACAGCAATTCGTCGAGACCGAGGTAATCCGCATTGAACCGTATGATCTTACGGATCACCTCTCTGGCGTCTTTGTGCTTGCCCTGGCGGATGTAATACTTCGCCTGCTCATGCCTTATAAAGGAGAAAATCGCGCGAAAATCCGCTTTGTCGCCCGGGTCGCCGTCGCGGTATTCGTTCCAGATTTTTTTATCGGCGGTCACTTTTTCAAAATAACCCTCAACATCCGCCGTATCGGCGAGCGGCGGTAGTTTAACGATGCCCTTGAGGTCGGCGTAGTCGGTCGAGATGGCTGAGAGATCGTTTAGCAGGCGGTAGATAACCTGCTCTTCGTGCGTCACGTCGGCGATAAACTCCCTGAGTTCAGCCGCTTCGTCTTTATCGCAGGCTGCCTGCCGCATGCGGCTCAGCGCCTGGTAGACTTCGATATCGGGAGATTTTTCAAAGGCACTCGGGAGCTGTTCAAGCCCGAGGCAGGGGCGCGCCTTGTTCTTCGCCTTTTTCATCTGTTCAAAGAGGTATGCCTGCTGCTGCCTTACATCGGCTTTGACCGGTACCGCACCCGATAACGGAATGAAGCCGACATTGACGTCTTCGCCCTTGAGCTGCGCGAGAATCACGCTGCCGCCGATGAAGTTGCTTACCCGCGAGTCAAAGACGTGATCGCTGTTTGCGGTTAATGCCACGTGCTCGTGATCTTCGACAAAACCCTTGTCGAGGGTGCCGAGCGGGGCATCGGTGTCAAGGTCGTCGGGTTCGATACGAATAATCTGGCCCGCGTCTTTACGGTCGATCTGGCCGTCGCCGTTGGTGTCGTCGGCGATACGCGTGAGAATAATAGCATCCATGTCGGGTGTGTAGCTCGGATAAAAATCAAGACTCTTACCCGAAGTAATGCGCCGCGTCGCGCCCGTGGCGATCTCGACTTCATAAACCGCACCCGCCGATTTTTCGTCCTGGTAAGAGATGTAGACGATGCGCTTACCGTCGGGCGAGAACGAGGGCATGACCCCGCCTTTGGTTGTGATCTGTCTTTTTTCTTCGGGGTTAGAGACCGGCATAATCCAGATATTCTGGATCGCCCCCGCGCCGGCGCCAAGATCGTCGGCCTTCTGCGGCACCAGGTCAGAACTGTAGGCGATATACTTGCCGTCGGGTGACCAAGCCGGGTTGGCGTCGCGCGCGCGAATGCGGTTCTTTTCGCTGTTGGTTAAATTTTTCGCGCGCGAAGCGAACCATTCGTCGCCCGGTTGCTCGCGGTCGCGGTAAAGTTCGATGAGTTTTTTGGGATTTACCTTGAGTAAAACAATATCGCCGTCGGGGTCGAGTTCGTCGTCGACATAAACGAGATATTTACCGTCGGGACTGATCGACGGTTCGCGCTGGTTTGTTACCGTGGTAACAACGGGAATCGAAAACACGTCGGACAGATCGCGCAGGTAAATGTCGTAGTTGCCCGCAGTGTTCGACGAGAAATAGAGATACTTCTGGTCGCGCGTGATTGTGCCGCTGTAAGATTCGCCGCGTTCGAGCGTGATCGGGATAATGCCGCCGTTACCGCGCTGGTATTTGTCTTGATAGAGGTTCTCGTAACTGAAACGCGCGTCGTCGCGCACGTTGCCGCCTGAGCAGTGCGCGGCGAACAGGGCCCCCGCAAAAACAATGGCGAGCCGGCGCAACGAGATATCCTACTGAATCCGGAATTCTTGCGACGCGAGTATTTCGCCGTTAGGCGAGAGCACATGAATACGAAACCGGCCGGTGTGATCGAAATTTTCTTTCTGGAACTGCGCGGTAAAATAGCGCCAGTTCGATTTGACGCTGCCTTCGATTTGCGCGACGCTTTCTTCTTTCATCATGTTGCTCGAGTCGGCATATACTTCGGTAAGTTTGGTGATGAGCTTGTCTTGGCCCAGGCGGCCGCCGCTCGAAAACAGCAGGTATAGTGTCTTGTTGCGCGGAAAAACCAGGTTAGTTGTGTTAAGGTTGCGTGCGCCGGTTTCTTCGATCGCCGTATTCGAGAGATAGATAGTCGGCTTGTGGCCTGGCGAAAAAATCGCCCAGTATAAAAGGCTGAGCACGAGAAAAGCCGCCACACCATAGACGGCAAACCTGCGCCAGCGCGGCGGTTCGTCGTCGTCGGCAAATGCCGCAGGTTGAACAGGGCCCGCACCGCCCGAGGTGAGTCTTTTGAGACGGCTTTCCATAGCTGAACCGGATTTTTTTTCTTCTTTTTGTTCCGGCAAGTCATTTTTGTTTTCTGGCGGATTGCCCGCGGTTTCTTCAGCGGCCTTCGCGTCGTCGCGGGATCGCTTCATGTCGCTGACAAAGTCGCCGAGTTCGGAGCTTTCTTCCTGGGTTTCGTTCAGGTTATCGGCCACCGCCTTACGAAACAGGTCTTTTTTGTTCTTTTTCATGAGGCCGCGGCTCCCCGTTGGCTTTCAAAAACAGCCAAAAGCTCGTCGGCGAGCTCGCGGTATGCCACAGCGACCTTGTTGTCGGGCGCGTAATCGAAAATGTCGCGGCGCATCAGGTGCGCTTCTTCGACGGCGACGCTGCGCGGCACCGTCGTTTTCAAAATCGGCAGAATTTTCTCTACTTCGGGAATCATCGCCTGTGACAGAGTAGTGCGTCCGTCGTGCAGCGTCAGGCAGCCGCCGGCGATCTTGAGATGCGCGTTGTAGCGGCGGTTGACCGTGGTTACGGCGTCGCGTATGTTCTGAATGCCGTCGATCGAGAATTTCGAAATCTGTAAGGGTATCAGCAAAAAATCTGCCGAAACCATCGCATTGATGGTGATCACCGAAAGCGACGGCGGGCAATCGAGAATGATATAGTCGAATTCATGCCGCAGCGTTTGCAACGCGTCGTTTAATCTGAAAAAACCGTCGAGCGCGCCGGTGAGCTGCGATTCGACTTCGACGAGGTGCAGGTTCGACGGAATCACAAAAAGATTGGCGAGCGGCGTCGGGTAGAGAGCTGCGCTTTCAGATCTTTTGTTTTGAAAGAGTGCGTAGACCGATTTTTCAGGCGGGATATCCTGGTTGCCCAGCAGAATGGAAGTCGCGTTGCGCTGCGAATCGAGATCGATCAGGAGGATTTTCTTCTGTGCGTCGCGGCGTGCGAAGGCATGCGCGAGTGACAATGCCGTTGTCGTCTTAGCGACGCCGCCTTTTTGGTTGGTGATGGAAAGGACTATCGCCACACCCCACCCCCTAGCCCCCTACCCGTGACATGGAGAGGCGGAAAAGATTTACCAAATACCCTCTCCACGTGAGTGCGGCGAGGTTAATCCCAGTTAAATTTCTTGGCATCTGCTAAAAATTTCTCGAGGCCTGAATCTGTCAGAGGATGTTTCACGAGTTGCGGAAAGACGCTGTAAGGAATTGTCGCGACATGCGCGCCGATCAGCGCCGCCTGCTTCAGGTGAATCGGGTGACGAATGCTCGCCACGAGAATCTTGGTCGCGAAATCGTAATTTTCGTATACGGTTTTGATTTCTTCGATGAGATCCATGCCGTCGGTCGAGATATCGTCGAGACGACCCACGAACGGAGAGATATACGTCGCACCGGCTTTCGCTGCCAGCAGCGCCTGGTTCGCGGAGAAACAGAGTGTGACGTTGGTTTTAATGCCCTCGGCCGCAAACACCTTCACGGCTTTTAATCCCTCTGGAATCAAAGGAACTTTGACGACGACATTCTTCGCGAGTTTGGCGAGTTCTCTGCCTTCCTTTAAGATCGCATCTTTTTCGATGGCGACAACTTCGGCCGAAACCGGGCCTTCGACAATCGAACAAATCTCTTTGATGACGGCTTTAAACGGTTTGCCGGTTTTCGCGACGAGCGAGGGGTTGGTGGTGACGCCGTCGAGAATGCCCAGTTCATGCGCGGCTTTGATTTCGGCCACATCGGCCGTATCGATAAAGAATTCCATAAGGCAGAGTGACTGATTAAAAGCGCCCGTCAACTAAAGCACAGGAAGTGCTGAGGGTCGGCCGCTGACAGGACGTCATCGAGGTGACCGACCATAGTGCAGGATGCCTTTGGGTTTGCGACTGACAGTAGGTCGTCTTGGCCGCAAATTAGAGTTTCAAACTGACACCCATCGTCACGAGATGCGCCTGCGCCCTGATGCTATCGCTGTCTTGATAGATACCATCTTTACTGAAAAAGTTACGATACTCGACGCGTAGGCGGTAAGCCGCTTCGGGCATGTAATCGAAGTTCAGGCTGGCCCCAGCCACCTGAAAGCCGTGCGGTGTCGTGGTCATAATCATGGCCTGGTTGGGATCGATAAAATACTCGAGACGGGTTGCCGCGGCGAACTGCGGCGCGATCAGGTATCGCGCATAGATCGCCGCAGTATACCAGTGACGGTAGCCGTAATCGGCGGTGTCCTTTTGAATTCCCGCATCGGCCATCAAAGCAAATTGCCATGAGTCCGTGGCAAGGAATTGCATGACCAGGTTGGCATAAAACCTGTAGCGCGAATAAGAATCGTCCGTTGCCACGTTTCCCGCGAACATATTATAAATAATTTTGTACCGCGGGGTAAACTCATAAGCCACTTGCGTCCCCAGGCTTTTATCCCGATTCGTTGAGGTTATTGTCTGCCAGCCGTTTAAAACAAGAATCTGCAAGGTCAGGGCCCTAGTCGGTTCATAGCTGAGGCGTGCACCCGTGGAGTAGTACGGTGTATTTTCTGCCTGTAACGCGCGCGTATAATTCCAGTTATCGTGGGATATCCAGCTTTCAAAACCGATGTGCCCGAAAAAAATGCCCGCGTCGAGCCAGAGTTTATCGAACAGTCGGTAGCCTGCAAAAGCCTCTTGCAGATTACGTACCGAAAACTGATTCGAATATTTTTCACCCGTCGATTCGTACTGGTAGTTGGCGTTTACCGACGTACCGAACTGCAATGCGAGTCTGCCGCGCAACCGGTCGGTGTCGACCGTTGCGTCGAGATGCGCGAGGTTAATATTAAACTCGCTGTCGCGCGCCGCCTGCGTGAGAAACTGGCGATCGCGCGATGCCGGGCGGTAAAGGCTCGAAGCATAATACGTATCCACGAAGACGCCGAATTTCACGGGTTTGGTTTCACTTGCGGCCTTTTCGGTTTGCGCCAAAAGCGGCGCGCACAGCGCTGCGGAAAAAAAAATCGCTAAGGCACGTATCATAAACTATTCGGGCAGGTTCTTAATACAATACGTCACGAGTTCCTGGATATTATGAAAATCCATCTTGCGCATGATGCTGGCGCGGTGTGTCTCTACCGTGCGCACGCTGAGGTCGAGAAAGTCGGCGATCTCTTTATTACTCTGGCCCTTGCCGAGCAGCCGCAGTACTTCTTGTTCGCGCTTTGTGAGAATTTCGTATGCGAGTTCGTCGGTCTCGCGCATGACATAGTCGGCGGTAATAAAATTCGTGAGGCGCGGCGAGTAGGATTTCTCGCCGGAAACTACGGTCTTCAGGCAATGGATCATCTGTTCGAAAACGTCTTCTTTGAGAATATAACCGTCGATGCCGAGCTGCACCGCTTTTTTGAAAAGATCGCGGTCTTTGTGCATGGAAAGCACGACGAGTTTCGCGGCGGGGTTCTGTTTGCGAATTTCAGAAATTGCGTCGAAGCCGTTCATGCCCGGCATAGAAAGATCGGTGAGAATCAGGTCGTAGGGGGTAGAGAGCGCTTTTTCGACGAGTGACTTGCCATCGCCTACCTGCGCCACCACGCTGAAATGGCCCGAATCTTCGAGCATCCGCTTCATGCCTTCCCGAAACACGGCATGGTCGTCGGCCAAAATCATTCGCGTTTTCTCAGACGGCGAGTTCAATGGTTACCTCCGTTCCGCGCTTGGGCGCCGAATCGATGCGTAATGAACCTTTGAGCAGGCGCACACGCTCAGCAATGAGAGCAAGGCCGAGACCTGAAGGCTTCTGATCGGTTTTAAAACCCTCGCCGTCGTCGGCGATCACGAGCGATAACCGCCCGCGCGCGAGACTGCAAAGCACCGAAATATTTTTCGCGCCTGAATGCCTGAGCGCGTTGTTCAGAGCTTCTTGCACAATACGAAAAATATGAAACGTCAGCCGTGCGGAAAATTTGACATCGAGATTTTCGTGTTTCAGTGTTACCGAAGCCGATGTTACGCGGGCAGCGCGCTCGATCAGGCGCTCGAGCATCGTCGCAAGACCCAGTTTTTCGATTGCAATCGGGCTCAAGGAGTGCGAGAGCGAACGCGTCATTTCGATCGTCTCGTCGATGCCGGCGATGAGCGCTGCGGCTTCGGTTTTGCGATCGGGCATATTCTGCGTGAGTTGCTGTGCCTGTAATTTCAGCCAGACGAGGTTGGTACCAAGCGTGTCGTGTAACTCGCGCGAAATTTTATCCTGCTCTTCGTCTTTGATTTCGATCATTTTATGCGTCAGGTGCCTCACGGTATCTTCGCTTTCTTTGAGCGCGGTCAAATCGTGCAAAACAATCGTCACGATCGGTTTGTCGTCGACCATGCGCCGCCCCGAGGTAATCGAAGCGGGAAAACTTTCACCGGTCTTCTTTTTCAGCGAGACGACATTATCGGGGCGGTTGACAAAGCTGTCGTCGCGTATGCGGCCGATCGTTTCCATGGTGGCGTCGTCGGCCGGGTCGAAGAGCAGCGCGAAATCGCGCGCAAGAATTTCATTTTCTACAAAACCTAACGTGTCGAGCGTCGCGGGGTTCGCGAGCCGTACAAGCCCGATTTCGTCGGTAGTGATAATCATGTCCTGTGCCGATTCGACGACGGCTTCTGTGAGCATGCGGTGTTTTTCGAGTTCGGCGAGCACAGGGCGTGAAATCCGCACAAAAAGATAAATACAGATCAGAATCACGACAGCGCTCGCGATGGCGATGGCCGCCCCGCTGATGAGATACGGTTTGATGATCTCACTCATCGCAATTTTAATCTCGAGCCCGGTTTTGAGTTCGGGTATATACGTATACGCGGCGAGTACCTGTTCGCCGTTCAGGTCGGGAAACTGACCCACGCCGCTCTCACCCTGCAGCGCGCGCGCCATGGCTTCAGATCGGGCCTTGTCATGCGGTAAAATCAGGTTCTGATTGATTTGGTGGTCGCGGTAGCGCAGAAAAATCACGATCTTTTTATCTTCGGCGCGCCCCATCATGATTTCGCCGGTTTCACCGACAGGGTTCTGGCTCTTAAATGCGTCTTCGACCTGGCTGAGCGTCGCTTTGGTCGCGCGCGCGACATCTTTAAAGGTACCGCGGTCGAATTTAGCCACGGCCTGAATGAGCCGTGCGAGATTCTGTACCTCGGTTTCAAGCAGGCTCGATTTTTCAGCCAGTGCGGTACGGTAGAGAATCAGGGAAGCGATGGTACCCGTGAGCAGAGAAGCCACAACGAGAATCAGTACTAGCCTGAAAATGCGTCGTTTTTCGCCGATCACTGTCGTTAAAGATATAAAATGAGATGCAGTGCATGCAATTTAAGCGTCTACGTAGTTTATGGTAGGGCCGGGGATGTATTACTGATACCCCCGGCCATTTCCTTTACTTCGAGCACTTCCACGCGGTGCCAACGGCTGTGTAATCTGTGCCCAGCTTGGGGTGCTGGTGACGGATCAGTTGCACGCTGACCTTTTGGGCATTCAGTCTCTCTGCATCCTCAACAACGCTTTGAATCGCGATGTCTTTCGAATGGCGGTTGAAGAGGTTACCTGCGCGGATTTCAGCGATCGATTCGCAGCCCGCCGGCTTTTCTTCTCCCTTTAGTACCTCGATACTCTGTGCTGCCCCGGTCATCACCAGTACCGCCGCGATTGTCATTATTGTCTTTTTCATGTTATCCTCCCTTAATCTTGATGAAAGGAAGATAGCGTAAGGAGTACGCGCTGGCCTCAGACAAAAAACCGGGAAATCTGCGTAGTTTTACGGAGAGGGCATAAAAAAAGGGCCTTGCGGCCCTTTTTGAGTTCGCTGAATCGTACTCTTAGTAAACGCCTGTGAAAGCGATCAAAGCAGTAACGTTGTTTTTCTGGGCCGCACCGGCGCCAAATATTGCATTTTCTGCCAAATCATATTTCACTTCTGGACGGATAAGGAAATGACCGCCGTACATAGCAATAGTCGTAGTCAGAGTATGACCAAGTACTTTGTTGTTGGCGATAACTGCACCTGTTGAATCCTTCACAGCGAGCAGGCCACGTGCACCTTTTCTATCGTCATAGTAGTCAGCACGATAGCTGAAAGACAGCCAGTCCGTTGGGGCAACGGTCAGGTAACCTGCGGCACCACCCCAAGTCGCTGCTGCTGTGTTAGTGTCTTTTTTATCCTCTCCATACACGACGTTAATACCAACTTTGATCATTTTGGTGACCTGGTATTGAACAACGAGGTCGCCTATGTGGCGCATACCGCCCGTAGCACCGACACCATTTGTCCCAGATTCATTTCCACCAGCATAGTTGATGAAAACTGAAAAAGACGAAGTCGGTTTGAGAGAAATCTGACCGATGATTGTTTTGTCCTTGTTGTTATCGTATTGAAGATCCCAACCGTTAACAACACCACCCATAAGACCAACCTTACCACCGAACAGCGTGTAGTCCAATTTCACGCCTGTGTGATAGAATGGACCATACCCGAATAAGTAACCGAGCATATAGTTTGGGTTTTGGTAAGATTCAACCACTTCGTAGCCGATGTGCGTGCCGAACTGACCAGCTGTAATTTTAAGGTTATCAATCAGTTTTGCTGAAATGTAAGCCTGTTTAATTGCAGTTGAAGTAGTCGATGTTGGGCCTGTAGCGCCGCCGCGGAAATTGTTGAAGTTGGTTTGTTCCGCGTTTGGTCCGTGGACCAAGTCAGCAACAACTTGCCAATCTTCATTACCGACTTCAAATTTTGTCTGGATGAGGCCCAGAGAGAATTGTTGGCCGGCACTTTCGAAGACGCGACCAGTAGAAGCAGTTGAAGTTCCCAAGTTACCGCCAGCATATCCATCATAGGGTGCCGCGGCACGCGTATCCGCACCTGAAGAAAAATGGTACGCATAGTATGCATCCACGTAACCACCCATTTTCAGGTAAATGTCTTTTTCAAAACCTTTGCCCAGCTTAATCTGTTTCAGATAAAGCCCTTCTGGTGCTTCCTCAGCAGCGGGCGCCGCTGCTGGTGCTGCCGCTACGGGTGCCGCAGGTGCCGTAACCGCTGGCTTAGCCGCGGGCTTGGGGGGTGCTTTCTTTGGAGCCGCGCTAACTGCCGCCGCAAAGAAAGTTAAACTTGCCATTAAGGCAGTGCTTTTCAATTTCATGTTTAACTCCTTGTGTTTAGAGAATTGGGTTCTCTTAGGTGGAGTTAAGCAAAGTTTGTGCCAATTACTCGGCGTTATGCGTACCGTCGCAATACGGTGGATTTTTCGTAAGTTTGCAAAGACACAGCCAGATTTTGTCGGGTGTTTCGCTGTAGAGTCGCACCGGCTTGTATTTTTCAGCGGCCAATGCCGCGGTAAGTGAAAAGTTTACTTCTTTATGAATGCCGTCGCAGAACGGCTGCTTTTTCGAGTGCCCGCAGGCGCACCAAAAATACGCTTTGCCCGGCTCCAGATCGACTTCGACAGGTTGGCAGGCCGCTTTTTTTTCGTGCATTTCCTGTTCGGCGCGGGGGATATCCCACCTGTCAACCGAATGCCCCCACAAGCCTGAGACATACAAACAATTTGCGATTGCTGGGGCTGTCTCACCCAGAAAACGGGTAAAGGTTATACATGCCTGCAAGAAAACAGAGTATCATTTTAGGTTTCGGTGCCTGGCATGCGCGCACGGCGGCGAAAAATACATCGGCGCTTGAATTTTTCGGCGCTTACATCGATTTTCTGAATGCCGCAGGCTTTGAAATCTTTCGCGCGAACTTCGCGAGCCGGTCTTTGCATCCGCAATTCGGCGCAGTTTCTTTAATCTGGTCGAGCGAAAATAACATTCCGCTGCCGCCATCGAATACCGGCATCGCCGATATGCGCCAGGTGAAGGTAGAGAACGGTTATGTAAACCATGTGCGCATTCTCAAGGTCGACACCGAAGCCGTCGCATTCCGTAACTCCCCCATGGCGCCCGTAATTCTCGAAGGCAAAACCGTGCACGAAAAGATCGCGCGTAACGCGAAAAGTTTTCGTTTCCCGATCATTCAAGACCTGCACACGCTCGGGGGCACCGCTTATTTCGCGATGCCGGTTTTATTCAAAGGCCTGCGCGAGGGGTTTACCAGTTTTGCGACCAGAAAAAAAGGCGGATTTTCAAAGGCGGCGATAACAGAATTACAAGCCGTGACCGAACTTTTTATCATGGCGCTCGAAGCGCGCCTTAAAGACGAATTGATCGACACGTTGCTGCGTCTGTATCTCGGCGAAATTACAGGGCCGCAGGTTCTCGCGGGCAGAATTCAGCGCGGCGACATGGAAAATTTCGAGTCGGTCGTGTGGTTTTCAGATATACGCGGGTTCTCCGCCATGAGTTCGATCATGCAGCCGGCTGAAATTATCGAGCTGCTGAATACGTATTACGAAACCATCATACCCGTCGTGCGCAGTTCTGGCGGCGAAGTGTTGAAATTTTTAGGCGACGGGCTTCTGGTAATTTTCAGCGCGCGCGCCGGTAAAGAGCGGCAGGCAAAATACCAGTCGCTCATCGCGGCGAATGCCGCGGGCCGGGCGCTGAAAAAACTCAACGAACGCCGCGTTTCAGAGGGTAAGATACCCCTCGAACACGGCATTGGGCTGCACTTTGGGCTGATTCAGTACGGCAATATCGGCTCTGACGACCGTCTCGATTTCACGGCCATCGGCGCCGCCGTCAATACCGCAAGCCGCGTTGCTGCGCTCTGCGCCGAACTCGGTAAAAATGTGCTGATTAGCGCCGATCTCGCACACCTCTTACGTATTCGCCTCGAAACGCATGGTCAGATCGAATTAAAAGGCATACCGCGGCCCATCGAAATCTTCTCGATTCCCGGCAAACGGGGCGTTGCGGGGGGCGTTTAACAGGCTTCTGAGAAACACTTTTAAAAGTGCTTGATACCATGTTTTTCCCGTGTTTTTTGCCATGCACATGGTTATCATCGAGACGCTGAGTCATATTAATATGCCCGCCAAAAATCTACAAAAGGCGGTTGAGTTTTATACGCAATTTCTGGACTTCGAGGTCGTAGAAGAGAGCGCTAATTTTGCGCTGGTTTCGTTCGATAACCTGCAGGTTCGCCTCGATAGTGGCCTCGAACCCTATGCAAAAGTGCCTGTTTTATCGTTTTTGCTCGACGTAGACGATTTCACCGAAGCCTTACAAGAGGTAGAACAGGGTGAAATCACGATCGCCAAGGGCCCCTTTGAAATCGAAGGCGGCGAAAGCGTCTACGTGGCCGATCCGAACGGCAATCTCGTCGAGCTCTACTACCGCGAAGATTAAGCGCCGGTTGGTGAGCCTGTCGAACCATGGGCGCACCGACTCTCGAATGGGTGCCGGTCATTTTCAGAGCCGCGCACTGGCTGGGGGTCGCCGTGTATTTCGGCTCGCTGCTTTTTCTTCTGGTTATTTTCCAGCGCGTGTATGGCCGTTATCGTTCTTATAAATATGTCGATAATTTCCGCGGTGAAATCATCAGCCTCTACTGGCGGTTTCTCCATGGTGCCTTTATACTCATTGTAATTTCAGGGGCAGCTCTTGCGGGGCTCAAAGGTAAATCGGTGATTCGTGGCTTATACGGCCTCGTCTTTTCGGCTAAACTGGTTCTGTGGCTCGTGCAAATCTATCTGACGCAAGAGACCCTGAAGCCGTTTACGCCCGAGGTCGAGCATGCATACCCTGAAAAACAAGGCCTTGCCCCGCGCGCGGTAAGCCCGATTCTCATCGTTTCGCTTTTATTGTTGATTTCGCTCTGCGGTTTTGCTCTCCAGCTTTTGTAGTGGCGAACGATGACCAGGGGCACGGTAGCGAAATATACTTTTCTTGCTTGCGGATTTTTACTCTGCGCGTGTAAACCACACAATGTTTTCTCGTTTTGCCGCGATTTCGACCCTTCGGGTTGTATTCAGCCCGTCGATGTATTGGTCGGGTACTCACTGGAAAAAACCGTGCGCGACAAAAGTGTCCGTGACTTCGCCAATTCTGTTTATTTTCGCGGCGACCGTCTCGCGTTCGAACTCAAAAACGCGCGTTCGAAATACGATGTCACGTTCGAATGCCTGCACGGGCGCTATTTTTTCGGTGAGAGCGCAGCAGATAAGCATGAGATCGAATATCTTGAACTGCGCGGGCAAAACGTCTATGGTCTTGTGATGACGGGCAGCATCATAGAGAAAAAATATGCCGCGCAAAAAAGCGAGGCATATAAACCGTTACCCGCGTTTCCCGTTACTTATAGTGTCTATTGCGGCAAAGATCTCATCGCGCAAAAAACCATCACGGTCGAATTAAAATAATGCTGTCTGCTTTCGCGCAGTTGCAAGCGAGCGCCGAGGCGGGCAAGTATACCGTCGCCTTTGCAACGGAGAGAATCCCCATTTACAGCGAACGCTCGGGTAAACGCGACCTCGCGCAACTGCGGGCCGCTTTGGCCACGGCGCAGCCGGGGCACCGGTTATTGATTATTGCCCCTTATGCGGATGCCCTGCGTGAACTCTGCGCCACCGACGAAAGGTTTATCTGGCTTGCACCGGTGAGCTTTGCCGAGCCGCCGCCGGATACGCGGTTGATTGCGAGCGATGCCGCGCTCGAGAATTTTATCAACGACATCGGCGCCGACGATAAATTCACTATTTTTGTCTTACCGCAGTGGCGGCAGGCGGGCGACTATGTACTCGCGGTAATGCGGCAGTTACTCGAGCGCGCGGCGGCGCGACTGAAGACAATCGGCCATTTCGAAAAACTCTGGCAGATCAATTTTCGCGTCAATGCGCCGGCCGCAGCCGCGTATGCCGACATCGCGGCACTCGGCGGCGACAGGCCCGTGGCGCTGGTTATGGCCGGCCCTTCGCTCGACAGCGCACAGTTGCCTTCCGGTACGATCTGGTGCGCCGATACCGCCCTCCCAGTTTTGCTGCAGCGAAAAATTTACCCGCGCGTGGTGTTTTCTGTCGACGCGGGTTTCGCAAGCCGCGAGCATTTTGTCGGAGCGCTTACGGCAATACGCGAAAAAAGTATAATTCTCGCGGGCGATTTACTGGGATATCCCGCCGTGCAGCGCCTGCCTTTCGCAGAGCGGCTGACTTATGCGTCGTCGCATCCGCTTTTGCAGAATCACATTGTCTCGGGGCGCAGCGACCTCACCCCGGTCGAGAACCCGGCGGGCGATGTCGGTTCGCTGATGCGCGCTGTATACCGCAAGCTCTTCGGCGAGGCACCGGTGCAGATTTTTGGCCATGACGGCGCGCACCGCCGGCGCGTTACGCATGCGCGCGGCACGGCGTACTTCTTGCGCCAATATGCGGTTCAGAACCGCCTGACGAATACAGAAACGTATATGTTGAAGTTAAGCCGGCGTTATGCTTGAAGCAGCGGGTTCTCGGACATTTTGGCTGCGAGTTCGTCGGCCATCTTTTCGATATCTGCGGGCAGTTTCCACTCGATCTTGCGGTTTGTCGCATACGCCGCAATAAAGTTCTGCAGCAGAAACTGCAAGAGGTGCCGGGGTTCTACGTTCTCGTATAGTTCTTTATATATCGACGTCTCTTCGTAGGTACCGCGGTGCATATAATAAAATACAACCTGCGAGATCATGCTGTAGACGGCGAGCGTCGGGTTTTTGCATTCGAGCTCGCCGGCCTTGATGCCGCGCGCGATGACTTCACTGAGAGAAAGTATGCGCGGGACAAGATATTTCTGCGCGACGCGCTTGAGGTTGTTTTGTCCGGCGGCGAGTTCCCACGCGAGAATACAGCGAAACGGTTTGCTCTTCGGGTCGCCGTGTTTTGCTACAATCACCTTCAGGAAGATATGAATATGCTGCACCGAATTCAACGGCGCTTTGGTCAGGCGTTCGATGAGATCTTCGCTTTCATCCAACGAGCCATAGAGACTTTCGAGAACAGCGTTATACAGAGTTTCTTTGTCGTGGTAATAATAATGCAGCATCGCCTTATTGACTTCGGCGGCTTTCGCGATATTTTCTGTGCGTGCGCCTGCGAACCCACGGTCGGCGAACTCATCGATCGCCGCGCGCAGAATTGCCTCGCGGGTTTTCGCCTCTGGCATGCGGCCGGTTTTTTTCGGACTGGCGGTCATGGGCACTCTCGATTTGAATATACACAGCGTTCAACTTGGCAGCAAAAAAAATTAACCATTTGGTTAATTCGGCGGTTCGTTGCGGCGGTGCAGGGGGTATGTAATGCCCCCTGCGATATTAGCATCGGCGAAATAAAAAAGGCCCCAGCGGGGCCTTTTCAGAAACGCGGTAAATCCGGCTTAAGCGACACGAGGTTGCCTATTTTGCCGCCGCCAGGGATGGCGTCTGCGCGGCATTTAGTTGGCTGCTGCCGCCTGCGGATATACCGAGATTTTTTGACGGTGTTTATCGATGCGCTCGAATTTTACAACGCCGTGAACGGTAGTGAAAAGGGAGTCATCACGGCCGCGCAGAACGTTGCGCCCTGCATGAAATACCGTGCCGTGCTGGCGTACCAGAATGGAGCCTGCCTTAACAAATTGACCGCCTGAAGCCTTGAGGCCCAGACGCTGTGAATTGGAATCGCGACCGTTTTTAGACGAACCGCCGCCCTTCTTGTGTGCCATACGTCAGTATTTGCCGCCGAAACCCGGTGTAAAGTCTTAGTTAAGCCTGCACATCGAGGCCGGCAATCGCTTCGTTTGCCGCTTCGACCGACTGTTCAGCAATCGTCGCCTTCAGCATTTTCTCGTTAAAACGCTGTTGCAACTGCATCAGGTCGGCGGGTAATTCCACCAGCTGAGACTGCAATAAAATGTCTCCACCTATCCTCATAGTCAGAACGTCGGTGAATCCTGCTTAAACCTTGAGCATTTTTTGAAAAATTGTGGACGGCAGTGCCGAGTCCCCCATGTCTCGTACCAGCATGACCCGCGAAAAGGCCCTCTGGGAGATACGAAACGAGAAAAATAAGGCCAGCGTGCGCTGGGTGCTGATTCTCGCGATTGGCGGATACCTGACCTGGTTATTTTACCGGGGTGACGGTGCTTCGACTCCGCTCAGCACAGGCAATTCCGGTGGGATTACCTTCGATGCCGTTTATATTTTCGGTCTCATGGGTTTTGCCGTAGCCTTCAATGCGGGCATTACTTTTTTGATTCATCGCGCGCTGAAAAAAGAACAGATTGGCCGCTGGGTCAAATACCTCACGATGGGCTGCGATTTTCTGCTCGTCGCGCTGGTTTTGATTCCCACGGGCGGCAGCGGTAGCCTGTTATACCCGATCAACTATGTAGTCATCGTTTCGAATGCACTGCGTTATGGCATGAGTATTGCCCTCGCCGGTACGTTTATCATGAATATTTTTTATCTCGGTGTGCTCGCGAACCAGTACTGGCCCGATATGCAGATACCCGATTTTCATCAAGAGGTGTTGAAGGTCGCCGGCTTCTGGCTTGTTGGTATCTACACCGGCTATCTCTCGCGGCGCTACGAAATTTTGCGCGGCGAGGTGGAGCGCTACCAGAAGCTTTTAGCGGACGCGTTAAAGAAAAATGGCTGACGCAAATTCAGACAGGGAATTTTCAGAGCGCGTCGAACGCTCGCTGCGCCGCGGTAATATCAATTTTGATTTTTTAAATCCGGTTCATTTACCCGACGAGGCCAAGGCGCCCGAGAGCGACCGCCGCGGCGATACGCGCACCGGCAAGCGCGGGCTCTTTAACCGCGGCTGGAAACCGAAGATCATGCCGGGGTGGTATACCTGGGTGTGGCTCGCCGGCGTACTTGCGAGCACCGTCGGCCTGACCTTCGTGTGGCAATCCGATAATTTCGTCGCGCTGCTCGCCGTTCCTTTTCTGCTGAGCGGTGCGCTGGCGTCGTTGATTATGTTAGGCCTTTTTCTCGCGCGTCCGCGATGATAGGGAAGGGAGAATGAACTTACCATGCAAAAGCCGATCAAAAAAAATATCTACCAGGTTTTACTGGCTGAAGACGACCCCACCAATGCCGAATTTATCAATGCAATTTTAGGCCGCTATAATTTTGCCGTGCGTGTTGCCGGCGACGGCCGAGCCGCTCTTGAATACCTCGAACAAGAAAGCTTTGATCTCTTTGTTTGCGACATCATGATGCCTCACCTCGATGGTCTTAAACTGCTCGAGACGCTGAAGGCGCGTGAAATCCCGATGCCACCGATACTCATGCTGACGGCGCTGTCAGACCATGATACCGTTCAGAAGGCGAAGGGTTTGGGTGCGAGCAGTTACCTGATAAAACCGATCGGTGCAGCGCAATTCATTGCCAAAGTCCGTTCGGTTATGGCTCTCGACGATGAAAACCTCGTGGATAAAAATTTACGGCCGTTCTCGGTTCAGACGGGCGTCGCTGGTGACGAGATTGTCATCAGCGTAACCGGCTGCCCATTAAAAAATCCGCAGGGAGACCTGATAAAAGCCATGACGGCGGCGCTCGCCGTGCGCCACCATTATACCAGCGCGCAGATACAGGTGGGCCGCGACCTGATCTATGATGCAGAACCATTTACGAAGCTCGCCGCTATGGCGCAATACCTGCATCGCATACCGGGTATCGCACATCACCAGATTCAGTTCACAGGCGGTTTTTTCGCAGAGGCCGATGTCGCCGCGCTGGCTGCGTTTAAGGCACGGCACCAGGTTGCGCTTTGACGTCACCCGGCGGTGCTTTCAGAATTTCATTGGCGCGAAAGCATAACTGATCGAGTACCTCTTCGACTTTCTTGCTTTGTGCGGCCAGCGCCGCTTCGCTTAAATCAGCCGGCGGATAAATCGGCTCGCCGATGACAAAGGCGACGCGTGAAAATGGCAAGGGCAGGGAAAAATCATCCCAATTTTGACCCACGACCCGGCGTGAGAAGCTCGCGCCGATTGGGATCACAACAGCTGAGGCCTTAGCCGCCATGTAGATCACGCCGGGCTTCGCTTCATAGATCGGCCCATGCGGGCCGTCGGGTGCGACAATCGCCGGCGTGCCACTCTGAATCTTTTTGATGAAGTTCAAAACCCCCGCCGACTGTTTGCCGAGCGAAGCATCGAGCACGTCGAAGCCGAGTGCGCGCAGCGTCTTCAGGCCGATCTCGCGGAAAAAATGCGTCCAGCTCTTCTCGTAACTTTCTGTACGCGGGTGATCCGAATAAATGCAAAAATGGCGGTGGTGCAGGGTGAATACGGCGGCGGTGACAAAAGTATGCCAGACGGCGACGATGTAGTTCTGGTCTTTTGCGCGTAAGATGCGCAGGTGGTCTTCGCCCTCGATCTCGAAGCGCAGCGTCGATTCGTAAATCGAGATCAGCACAGCCGACAGCGCGGCGAAAAAGCTCGTGATCGCGCGGTAAAAAGTGCGTTTTACACGGTTGGCGGGCAGCATATAATTGGCTTCGGTGCCGCTAGGGCACCGGACAAAGGCAAGCTAAGCGAAAGCCCGCAGTTTGTCGAGCCAAACTGCTTTCAGCTTGCTCTTTCATCCGGCAAACCCAGTTAAACCTATGTTATCGCTCGCGGAACGTATAGATTCGGCGATTCAGAAAAACCAGACGATCAAGGTACGCGCTTACGCATTATTACCCGAAACTGAGAAAGACCTTAATCTCATCATTCTGCGTCTGCTCAACAAATACAATAAACTCGATCTCACGGCCACACTCTACACCTGCATTAAAGAACTCGCGGTGAACGGCGCCAAGGCCAACATCAAACGTATTCTCTTCGACGAGGTTAAAATCGATCTCGAAAACGAGTCGGATTACCGGCGGGGACTGGAGATTTTCCGTGAGAAACTCACCGACAAATTTATCAACGAATATGCGCAGAAGGCAAAAGATCGCGGCCTTTTTGTCGACATCAAATTCGAATACGACGATACCAAACTCATCGTCGAGGTTTTGAATAACAGCGCGCTCACCAAACGCGAAGACGAACGCATTCGCGATAAGTTCCGCGACGGGCTCAAATACGAAAACATCGGCGAGTTATATATGGACATGCAAGATAACTCAGAAGGCGCCGGTATGGGTATCGCTCTTATTCTGATGATGCTTAAGTCCGAGAACATCGATCCGCATTTTTTTACGATCTACAGCGACTATTCGAACAAGACGATCGCGAAAATTACTTTTCCGATGACGCCGGCCTTTCAGGATTCGCGCGCCGACTTCAAGAAATAATTGCGCGTGAATCACCGTTGCCGTCTCGGCGTTGCCTGGATTCTGGCGGCGACGGTTCTACAATGCGCGGGTTTCGATGGTCACGCCGAAACCTTGCCTCCCGAAGTCGAGGCCGCGCTGGCATTACGCGCGAAAGAGACTCCCGCCGAGCTAGAAAAAGCCAACGCCGACGAAACAGAAATCACCGTCGGCACGATTACCATTCTCAACCAAACTGTGCTGCCGGCTTCGGATTTTTTCGCGCCGCTGCTCAATAACCTGCACCATGTGACCGAAAAAGACGTGATCCATCACGAGCTCGATTTTAAAGAAGGCGACAAGATACCGCGCTATAGACTCTATGATGCCGAACGTTATGTGCGTTTGCTCGATCCGATCAAACAAGCGACGATCGTGACGAAAAAAAATGCAGAAACCGGAAAAACCGATGTGATCGTCGTCACGCAAGACCGCTATTCGCCGCAGTTTAGTACCGGCGCGAGCGGCTCGGGCGGTTATTCGTCGTTTGGGGTCAATGTGTTCGAGCCGAGTGTTATGGGCAGGCTCTATTACTGGGGAGCGAGTTATGGTCGCGAGAACTTCCGCGATTACATTGCCCTGGGTGTCGGCAAAACGCGCATCAACGGTTCGCGGTGGGAAGTCGGTGCTACGACAACGATGGGTTTCGCCAATTCGCAGTATAACCTGCAATCGCAGGGCATCACGCTGACACACCCGTTCACACGCAACGGACAACGGCACGCTTTTCAGCTATCGACGTCGTTTACGAACGGCGTGAACTATGATTATCTCGGCGGTGGTATTCGGCAAGGTTATAACACCGCGACGGGAAAATATTTCGACCTTATCTATCGCACGAAAATAGAAGATATCTCGGCGCAGTATCTCTACGGC
>JAFLED010000149.1 GCA_017302045.1 Spirochaetota bacterium | reverse complement strand
TTGTGGGCAGATTGTAAAGCGAAATCGCAGCCCCGAACGGGATTGACATTTTATATTCAGCTCTTCCCCAGTCCGACATGGCGCGCAAATCCAGGACGACCGAAGTTAGCATCAGTACTGTAACCGTACCCACGCGCGACGGCTATAACCTCTCCGTCAAAACCTTCGGTCCGCGAGAAGGCCGCCCCGTTGTCTTTCTCCATGGCTTTCCCGAGTTCTGGTATGGCTGGCGTAAGCAGATTCCCTTCTTCGAAGCGCAGGGCTACTTTGTCGTCGTGCCCGACCAGCGCGGCTATAACGACAGCGATAAACCCGAAGAGGTTTCTGATTACGCCTTGCCGAACCTGGCTGCCGACGTTGTCTCGATCATTGAGACGCTGAAGCTCGATAAACCTGTGCTCGTCGGCCACGACTGGGGCGCCGCGGCTGCATGGCAGACCGCGATCGAGTACGGCAATCTGCTCTCAAAGCTGGTCATCCTCAATGTGCCTCACCCACGCGCCATGATCAAAAATCTGGTAACGAACCCGTTGCAGTTTTTCAAAAGCTGGTATATGTATTTTTTCCAGCTGCCGTTTTTGCCCGAGAGACTGATCGAATGGGTGGGTTACGAACGTTTTGCCGAGGGCCTGAAACGCACATCGCGCCGCGGTACCTTTGAAGATACCGAGCTGGCAAAATATGTCGAAGCTTGGTCGAAACCCGGTGCGATGGGGTCGATGATCAACTGGTACCGTGCGGCGTTTCGCTACCCCGAGCTGGGCGACGACGTGCATGTCTATGTACCGACGCTGATTTTATGGGGCGAGAAGGATGCCTTTCTGGAGGCGCGCATGGCCGAGCAGAGTACGCAGTATTGTGAAAGCGCAGAGGTGCGTTTTTTTCCCGAAGCGACGCATTGGCTACAGCACGAAGAGTCAGAAGCCGTCAACCGCGCGATTTTAGAGTTTATCAGTTAAGCGCAGTTTTGTTGCCAGGTGCCTGGCGGCGGCTCTTTCACTACACGTTTTCTGCAGTGTTTTGTTTTTTGATTTCCACGGCGTTTCGGGAAAATAGCATATTTTTGTTCCCATGCACAAATTCGTCGACGAAGTTTTAATCCGGGTACAGGCTGGTAAGGGTGGTGCCGGTGAGATTTCGTTCTTAAGAGAAAAGTTCATCGAGTTTGGCGGGCCCGACGGCGGCGACGGCGGCGACGGTGGCGATGTCATTTTCACCACTTCGGAGCAACTGCTGGCGCTTTCGCACATACGCCCCGAACAGGTTTATCGCGCGCGCAACGGTTTTCCCGGCGAAGGTTCGAACTGTAACGGCAAGAAGGGCGCCGACCTGGTGATACGTGTGCCGTTCGGCACACAGCTGATCGACCCGGTTTCGGGCGCGCTGTTACACGACTTCACCGAAGCGGGTGAGTTTGTTGCCGCAAAGGGCGGGCGCGGCGGCAAGGGTAACGCTTTTTTCAGAACCGCAAAACGGCAGGCGCCGCGTTTTGCGCAGCCAGGCGAAGAAACCGAAGAGCGCGAAGTGTTGCTCTCGCTGAAGATGATCGCCGATGTCGGCCTCGTGGGGTTTCCCAATGCGGGTAAATCGACGCTGCTCAAAGCACTGACAAAGGCAAACCCGAAAATCGCCAATTATCCGTTTACAACACTCTCACCGAATATCGGTGTCATCGAAGATTTGCTGCCACGGCCGCTGATCGTTGCCGACATTCCGGGTATTCTCGAAGGGGCATCGAAAGGGTATGGATTGGGATTATCTTTTTTGAAGCATATCGAGCGCGTCCGGCTGATTGTTTTCGTGATCGATCTCGAAAACGCCTATGTCGAAACAGAACTCGGTATTCTTAAAACCGAGATTGAATCGTACAGCAAGGAGCTGTTGAAAAAACCTTCACTCCTGGTGCTTAATAAGATCGACCGTTTTGACGACAAAAAGTTTCTCAAAGAGTTCATCCAATCTTTTAAAAAACAGAAACTCGACCCGATTCCGTTGTCAGCACAGACAGGCGAGGGCATGCCTAAGCTGCGCAGTGAGCTCGCGCGCTTGTTGAGAGCGGCGCTCAAAACTCTGCCTGCGACCAAAAAGAAGAGCAAAACTCCGGCGCCGCGGTTGAAAAAGCCGGTAAAGCCTACCGCAAAGAAAAAGTCTTTGGTGAAAAAAACGGCGAAGAAGTCGCTTGCCGCGAAAAAGAAAAAAATCCCGAAGGAAAAATAATCTGCGTCAGGGTAGATCCCAGACAACGCCGTAGCTGGTTTTTTTGAAGTATTGATCGAAGTTTTCTTTGTCGATCTCGATATTCGCTGCTTTGAGTTTTTTGAGGTTAAAGACACGGCCGTTGAGAAAAACCTGTTTGCTGTTCTGGTATTTTTCATTCATGATGTGGCCGATCTCAAGGGCTGTTTGCCCAGGCAGAGATATTTCGTGCACATCACCGGGTTTTTCAGGAGCATAGACACTGAAGTTCTCACTGTCGAGAAGGCCGTTTTTGAAAGGGTAGAAACTAAAACCGAACGGAGAGAATATTACCGAGCCGGCCTTTTGTTTCGGGATGTCGATAACAAGGAGTACGGCCACCGGGCTTTTGTTCACAATAATAAAGCGAGTCATGCTCGAACAGCCCAGAATGAAAAACGCAAAGGCGAGAAAAAAACTGCCCCGCAAAATTTTCACGGGGCAGAATTAATAACGTCGATAGCTTCTCAACTTCTTACCTCTCTTGGGGAGAGAGGGAAGAAGTATATGTCAGAGAGTCAGCAGATACTCGACGAGTGCATCCATATCGCCGGTATTCTGTGCGCACCAGGGGTGCGGCGCCGCGGGCATGCCAATCGGCGCCGAGGTACCGAGTTCAGCGGGGCCGTATTCGCGGCGCATTTTCTGGTAATCCCAGTAGTACCAGTTGTTATCCCCCGGCATAGTCACGAAGTACTTATGCCGTTCGGTAAACCGGTTACGCTTCGCGCCATCGTCATTCGACGCTGATGAAGCGAACTTCTGCACGCGGAACACATCGCCCTTGCGGTTATGCGCCGGGTAAGGTTGCGGGTGATCGGGGCCACCCAGCGCCGGTACCGCAGCCGCATGTACGGTGTAGTACTGGTTATAGAGCGCAGAACCTTCTGTACAACGCGCCGGGTTCACGAGGTCTTCAATGTTACGCACGTGGCCGTCGCTGAGTAAGCCGCGGTGCTGCACCCAGTAAAGATCGCGCAAGAACGTCGCGCGGATCGCCTGCTGTTTTTTGTGGTAGATCGTCGGTGCAAAGAAACGACCCACTTCGTTCAGCTTAAACATCTTTTCGTTGGTGTTGCCGCCGACACTGTCGCGGTGGCATGAAGCGCAGTCGCGGTCAAAGATCGCCTTGCCTTGCTGGACATTCGAACGCACTCCGCTATAGGTGTTCCAGCCTGCCTGCACGAATTCACCTTCACTCAGGTTGCCGAGCCCTGTTTGGGCGCTCAGCTTGCCATTGTTTTTCAGCCAGCGGTACATACCCGCATTCCTGAGGTCGTTGTCGTTTGCATCGAGCGTCGTCATGTAAGCGGTGAGCGCCTTGAGTTGTGCCGCGCGCATTGCACCTGTCGCGCCGTCGGGTTCTTCAGAGTGAATGTATGAACCTTCGAAGCCCGCATAACTTTCGGTATGCGACAGCGAGCGGCGAATCGTCATGTAGTTGGTGACGTTCGGAATCGCAATCGGCGAGAACTGGTAGTCGTTCGCGGTTTCTGAGCCGTCGGCAAAAACACGAATGAGCGCATGCTCGCCGGCGCCAGAGGGCATCGAGTAGATGAGACCGCTCTTATCCACATCGGCAGCTGCGGTGCTTGTCCACGCGGGGCCTTTTTCCGAAGTTTTAATCCCCTCGAAATCACCGAGAATCGACCAGCGCATCGACCACTGCGGGTTAGGCAAACCGGGGATTACCTTCGTCGTCGTGACACCGGGCCGTGTTTCATAGTTGATCTTATAGCTGTGGCAAGAGGCGCAGTTGAAACCAATCCATTCGCCGTCGCCTGTATACGGATGTGAGGCCTGTGCATAGCGGTAGCCTACCCAGCCGGTATCGCGTGTATTCCCCTTGGTTTTTTGGTCGCCGCCCAAAAGACCGGGAATTGGTGTGGGTTGCGGATACGGATCAAAGTACACATTCTGTGAAGCTTCGAGTGGCATATCGGTCGTGTTGGTGCGGTAGGCGCCAAAGAGCACTGCCGGGTCGGCGATGCCGCCCGCGATCGGGTCATTTGTCTGGTAGTTCAGAATCTTCGACCAGTCAAGGCCGCGGATAATGTGTGCGACACCGATATTGTAGTCATAAGACCAGAAAATCTGCCTGCCGAGGGTTACAAGACTCGAAAAGTTCGGGTTGCTGACGTTTACGGCGATGGGGGTCGTACCCTTTGCATCGCTGGGCGTTGAAACCACGTCACACTTGTGCTTAAAGGCGGTGTCGGTGATGCGGCGTGTGATCGCATCAATCGCCAGGTGCGCCGTCGCCGGATGTAACAGCGATTTATTGTAACCTGTCCGCTTTTGTATCTGAACGATCAGCGGGCCTGAAGAGACATGGCCCGGAACCTTGAACACGATCGTCGTGTCATTCCACGAGACGATGTCTTTGTTCCAGGTATCGGCAACCGTTGTGGTTTCGAAATTAATCTCTTTGCCCTGATCGAGCAACTGCTGGTACATCGTCAGGTCGCGCTCGAGCACGCGGGTGTTCCCGATCATGATCTTGGTGTAGTCGATGTCGGGGCCTGCGCCGAAGCCGGTGCCCTTGAGTGTGATCGTCTGTCCCGGCTTAAACAGCGGGGGTGTTGTTGATCCGCTCGTCCAGCTCTGCACGCCGTCGATGTCGATCGCCGTGATCTGCGGGTCGGGGAATACTGCCGCCGAGGCGGCGCGCTGGTTTTCGCGCGCGGCATCGAACGTACAAAGGCTCTCCTGTTCAGGCCACGCGGTGAATGTGCCTAAAGTACAGCCCGCAATGAGCGCGGCGGCTACGATGGCATAGTTTTTTTTGTCAGACGCAGCCAGCCGGGAATATGCCGATCGGACTGCTTGTAGTTTGCTCTTCCACATAATTTACCCTCCATTCAGGTTAGCAAGCTCCAAGCTCTGCCTCTGAACTTGCGGGGTGAATTAAACACATTTCTGAATCAAAATCGACCGGCCGGGATAATCGGGACGTCCGGATTTGCACGTGGACGTAACCCCACCCCCGCGCGATGCGCGACCCCTCCCCACTACGTGGAGAAGGGTAAGACCGGGAAAATTCTTTGCCCCCTCTCTACGTAGTGGGGAGGGGGGCAGGGGGTGGGGTTTATTGAGGGAAACCGCGCAATTTATGAAACTGCGTAGAATTCATGGAGAATTGGCCTTATAAGCAGCCATGCAAGTCTGGGGCCGCGACATTGTCTCCACATTCATTTATTTCACGGCCGGGCTGTCGTTTCTGATGGCGCTGCAGAAGTTGGTGCCCGTAAAAAGGCGGATTGAGAACTACCTGATCTTTATTCTCTACCTGGCGCTTGCTTTCATTTTATTTGCGCTTGCGAATGTTCTGCTTGAGCGTGAGCGTGAATTACCTGTCTGTATTTTTCTGCTTTTAACGGCTTTTTCGCTGATCGGCCCGCTCACGGTACTCTATACGCATGCTCTGATCTATCCCGAAACCCCGAAAGATAAGCATCTCAAATATCACTTTATTCTGCCGTTTGTCATCTTCGGCGGTGAGTTCATCTTTTTCTTTTTGCAGAGCCTGAAGACGCAGCAAGAGGCGATAGCGGCCTTTCTCGCGAACCGCCTCGGGCATCCCTTTGCGGTACCCGTCTTGCTCACGACCGTGACTTCGACGGTTTATTTTTTCTACCGGTACCGCGTGCTTTTTCAGGTCTTCGAGGTGCGCGAGATACGCAAACAAATTATCTTCATTTTGATTCTCGCCTCGATCTCGGCGACGGCGCTCTATTCGGTCGTGTTGGGTTTTCTTTTTGCACTCGACTATGTTTTTGCGATCGGTGCCGCTCTGATCGGAGGCGTCATCATCACGCTGTTTTTCGCGGCGGCGCGTTATCCCGATTTTTTCGGGCCGCTGTCGCGCGAGGTGCTGAAGCGCAAATATGAGAAATCGTTACTCAACGGTGTCGATCTTGTGCTGCTGCAAAATCGCCTGACGGAGTTCATGCGCGTCAAGAAGTTGTACCACAACCCCGTGCTTGGGCTCAAAACCCTTGCCAAAGAGCTGGGCATCCACCCCAATCAGCTTTCCGAATTTTTGTCGCAAAAGCTGCACACGAATTTTGCGGGTTATGTCAACCAGTTTCGTATCGAAGAGGTTTGCCAGCTTCTCAAAGAGAATCCCGATCAGGATATTTTGACGACGTGTTTTTTTGTGGGTTTTAATTCGAAGTCGACGTTTAATGATCTCTTCAAGAAGACGATGGGCGTGACGCCGAGCGAGTATCGCGATTCGTTGAAGAAATAAATACCCCCTGAACAGGGGGGCTGCGCAAATAAAATCTGATATACTCTGAAGTTAACATAGGCATTGTGCTTCGGGAAAAACACCGTGCCGCTTTCTGTCCAAGAACCTTCGTTAAGTCCCAGGACAAAATCCCCTTCTGATAGTTTTATCAGTGAACTCGATCGCCAATGCAACCGGGTTTCACTGGTCGCATGCATCATCGCAGCCGTGGTCTGGTTGCCCTATGTGCAACTCGATCGCACCTTGTTAGGTAACCAGCAGGGTCTATCCTGGGCTCGTTTGGGTCTGACTTTGCTGGGTATCTCCGGGGGCGTTTTGCATTTGCTCCGGCGTTTCGAGGGTCGCGGCCTGACCGTGATTCTGGGCCTCGGCTTCTACCTCGCGACTACAACCGGATGGATCACCGGCGTCGCTGGGGGTAACCAGGCCTATATCGGCGGTTACTGCATTATTCTCTTACTGATTCCGCTCGCGCCCATACCGCGCCTCTTGAGTTGGATCATGCTTGCGGTATCTTTAGGAACGTTTATTCTGACGAGTCTCGCCTTTGGTTGGGATCTCTCGACAGAAGTGGCAAGGTATGGGGCGCAAAATCTGGCCGTCGCCGCATTTCTCAGCGGCTTCTTTACTTTCATTACAGACAAGTTACGCCGCCGTAGCTGGTTGAACGTCAGCGCGAGCCGTCTCGCGGCGGAGCAGGCCGAGAAACTGCGATCAATCGCCGAAAACCAGCGCCGCCAAAGCGAGGATTTCAACCGGCTGTTAAAAAGCATGAACGCGAACCCGGCTATCGAAGCCGTGATGAATTCTGTCGCGGATTTTGTGGCGGAACGTTATGGTTTTCGTTACCACTGCCTGTTCCGCCTGGACCCTACGACACAATTGCTGACTTTTTCTCATGCACGGCTGCCCGAAGAAATTTCCGCAGAGGCAGCTGACGAATTTCGCTCGGTCAGCTTTCGCGCCGATGTGCGTGTAGAGGGCAACATACACAGCGCTTCGATACGCGAGCGCCGTCCTTATTTTGTGTCGGATATCCGCACGCAGCGCCGCGAAAATATCGATGAAAAGGTCAATGATCTCTTAGGTCAACGTGCGCTGATTACGCTACCGATTTTTCTCGAGAACCGCCTGATTGCCACGCTCGATTTCTTTGAAACCAGTGTCTTTGAACTCGACGAGGCCGGAATATCGGGACTTACGATGCTCGCCGAACAGCTCGCCGGTGCAGTGAACGGTTCTTTGCTGCTCGCGCAGGTACGCCAGGCGCAATTGCGCGCCGAGAGTGCTCTAGCCGAAGCTGACGCGAAAAGCCGCGAAATCGGGAAGATGAATGAGCTCACGTTGCAGATCAACGCGGATCTCAACCTCGATAAGATCCTGGCTATTGTTACCGAGTATGTCGCCGAAACGTATGGCCTGGAACATTGCGTCCTGTGGCTCAGAAAAGGCAAGGACAAAGTCCTGGAAGCATACAAGGGGATTTTTTCATCCCAGCATGCCCGGGAAGCGCCGCAGCTGCCCCCCGGTTTCCTGATACCTATCGAGAAACCCGACGGCATGCATGCTGCCGCCTGCATCCATCAGAAACCCGTCTATTTCCGGGGCATGAGGAAGCGCCATTCGGCATCCCCCGTCGAAAATGAAATTCAAAAATTCATGAACTTCGAATCGCTGCTGATTATTCCCCTGTTCGCGGGCGGCGAAGTCATCGCGACGATTGACTTTTCGCATATTGAAGATACGATGAGCATTTCACGCGACAGCATCCGCCGAATGAACGCTTTTTGCGGACAGATCAGCGGGGCCGTCAGAAACGCGGCACTGATGCAAGAGGCCGCCGAGGCGCGTCAGTTAGCCGTTGCAGAGCGCGCCATTGCCGAAATGGCTCGCGCCGAGACCGAAGAGGTGCAGCGGGAAACACATTCTTTGAATCAATTGGTGCGCCGTCTGAACGAAAATCCCGATTTAACGGCTATCAGTGGCGTATTACGCGAATATTTCCGCGAGCAGTTCGCCATCGAATATTTTGCGCTCTATCGAATCGACGCCTCAGAAGATGCCCTGCGCCCGATGCATATTACTTTTCCCGAGTATGCCGACGCGGCTGACCGGGAAACTTTCTGGAAGTTCAAAATACCGTTTCGCAATGTCGTCGGCGCGCACGCGTTTACCATGAAAGCGGGGCGCCCCTGGTACCTAAAGAAAATTAAAAAGGCCGGTGTTACGAAAGAAGAACTTTTCGCCATCGAAAAGCTGCGGATGGAATCTTTTATGATGATACCGCTGATACTTCAGGGTAAGCCCGTCGGCTGCCTGGACGTCTGGAACGACGGTAAACTGAACCTGAGCCGCGATCAGATAAACCGCCTCTCGATTCTCGGGGAACAACTGGCCGGTATTATTTATAGCTCTGATCTGCTCGTGCAGGTACAATCAGAAAAGACCCGGTCAGAACAATTGTTGCGTAATATTCTGCCCGAACCAACTGCAAATGAACTCAAGGAAACCGGAAAGGTAACACCGCAATATTTCGATTCTGTGTCCGTTCTTTTTACTGATTTTGTCGGTTTTACCCGCATTTCAGAATCGATGCAACCCGAAGAGCTCGTGCAAGAGCTCGATGGTTGTTTCAGTCAATTCGACGAGGTCGTACGGCGTAACAACATGGAAAAACTAAAGACGATCGGTGACGCCTATATGTGCGCCGCGGGATTACCCGAACCAAACCAGGGCCATGCAATCGATGCCTGCCTGACTGCTCTTGAGTTCT
>JAFLED010000148.1 GCA_017302045.1 Spirochaetota bacterium | reverse complement strand
CGCCGGGAAATTTCGCCGGTTCGGCGACACTCTGTAGAATTTTTTCTCTCTGATCTTTAAGACCTTTGGCGGCGGCAAGACCGGCTGCCTCTGCGGCGGCGATTTTTTTATCCAGCGGCGCGAGAATCGCGGCGCGGCGGCGCTCTGCTAAACGCGTGTCGATATCGTGCGCACAGAAAAAAGCCGCAAAAAGAGCGAGCACAAAAACACCAGCGACGACTGCAAAATACAGGGCCCGGGGGGATTTCCGCTTTGTGTTTTGCATCTTCGGTAACTGCGCTTCTTTCAGAGACTCACAAAGTCAACCGGCAAGGTATGCTTGAGGCGCGCGGTGAACAGGTATTCGATTTCGGGCTCGCGCGTATCTTTGACGGTTAGCCGGTACTGCACGAGTATCTTTGCGATGGCGATCTGCATTTCGAGCAAGGCGAAAATATTACCGATACAGCGGCGCGGCCCGGCGCCGAAGGGCATATACGCCTGTTTTGCGCTCGGTTCGGGTGTTTCGCCGAGAAAACGCTCGGGTTTGAAGGTGTCGGGGTCAGACCAGTACTTCGCGTTGCGGTGCAGCGCGAGAATGCAGATCTGCAATTCGGAATCTTTTTTCAGCAGATGTCCTTCGAAATTTTCGTCGGCAACCGTGCGCCGGCCGATAATCCACGCCGCGGGATAAAGCCGCAGGGTTTCGTTGACGACAGCCTCGAGGTAAGTGCAGCTTTCGAGCTCTTCGGGATCGATATCCGCGCCGGCAGAAAGTTTCTGAGCGAGTTCAGCGCGCAGCTTTTCCTGAATTTCGGGATGCTTGGCCAGAAGCCAGAGCGCCATCGCGAGAGTAAACCCGGTGGTTTCATGCCCGGCAATCAGCAAGGTCAGAATCTCGTCGCGCACCTGCTCTTTGCGTACATTGCTCACCGGCATCGATGCACTGGATGCAGCCCCGCCACCGATGGCGGCAAGCTGCGCGGCCCCGTGCTCCTTTTCGGCCAACAGCAGCATACCCAGCAGATCGCGTTGCGGTGCATCGCCCTGGGCAAGACGCTGGTCGATAATCTTATAGAGAATCTGATCGAGTTGAAAACGATAATATAAAAAGCGCAGATTCTTGATCGCGGGCAGATAGATCGGCAGCTTGATCGGCGCCTGAATGCGGCGGCTGATAAAATCGTTACCGAAATGCACCGCTTCGCGGATGACCTGCTCATTCGCGGCAAAATCAGAACCGAAGAGAAATTTACAGATATTCTCAAGCGCGATATGCATCGAGAGCGCCGACACGTCTGTGCCGCCACCGAGGCGCGCTAACGCCGCATCAGAGGTCGCCACCATCGAACGCGCGAAGGCATAGAGCCGACTCTTTTGAAAAGCGGGCTGCACCATACCGCGCTGCGTCTGCCAAAAATCGCCTTCGCTGTTGAGAATTCCTTTGCCTAAAAACAGAGCCGCTTCTTTATAGGCATCGGCCTTCGCATACGAACGCGGCTCGGAAACAAAAATCTTACGGATGAGCGCGGGGTTGTCGGTGAAATAAAACCGGCCTATACCGAAGTCTGAATAGACGAGATCGCCGAACTCTGCGTGCAGCTTGCGAAAATACGCCAGCGGATTGGTGACGATTTGAGTATCGCCGGCGAGGAGCTCTTTTATAAGTTCAAACGGATTTACCTTCGGGCCCGGGGGAAGTTTCGCGGCGGCAACGGTGGCTTCGACCATGCGCTCGTCTCGCGGCGCGGAGAGGCGCGTAAAGAACTTATAAAATCTGATTCTGCTCTTTCAGAACCGCCTTAACCAAACGCCGCGAGCAGCTTCTTACCGAACGCAACGTCGAGTGCATGGCCGCCGCGAGCGCCCAAGACATGCCCCTGAATGGGACGTCCCACTAAAGCGAGATCGCCAATGAGGTCGAGAATCTTATGAAACACCGATTCGCGCTCGAAACGAAAATCGTTCATCGTCGTGCCGTCGGGCAGGTAAATCACCGCATTGTCGATGCTGCCACCCTGCGCGAGACCGCGCGAGCGCAGGTATTCGACGTCTTTCATAAACCCAAAGGTGCGCGCAAAACCGATGGTCTCGGTAAAAACCGCGTCGTCGTATTTGAGCTGCACCGCCTGATTCTTCAGCAAAGGGTGCGGATAATCGATGAAATAAGAAACCTGGAACTCGGGCGACGGCATCGCGACGAGATACCGATCGCCGTCGGTCACCGAAAGCGGGCGCGTGACCACGAGCGGCTTTACTTTCTCGCCATAGTGGTGCAACTCGAGTTTTTGTAATGCGCGGATAAAAGGCCCGGCACTGCCGTCGGCGATCGGCACTTCTTTGCCGCCCTCGACTTCGATGGCGATATCGGTGATGCCCAACACGAAAAGCGCATAGAGCAGGTGTTCGACCGTCTGTAGCTGAAAAGGATGTTCGGCGTCTGCGCCCGCGCCCAATGTCACCGCGAGCGAAGTATCGATAACATTTTCGAGCGCGGCTTTAACCGCATAACGTTCGCCCTGGCGCATGCCGAAGAACACAATGCCTTCGCCGCAATCGGCGGGATGAAAAGACAGGCGGGTAATCTCACCCGAATGCAGCCCCACCCCCTCGTAGATACCGGGGTGTTTGATCGTAGTGCGGTATTCGCGCGGCATGGTTATTTACGTTTTAATGTACGGCTTTTTTTCGCTTTCGGCAGGGTTTTCTCCGCGGTTTTAACATCCGGTTCGAAAAAGATAAAACGCACGGCGCTGAATTCGCTGCGGATATCGCGTTCGATAGCGTTGATCGCGTCGACGAGCGCGCGCGCCGAAGCGGGCCACTTCTTAAATGTTGCCTTGATGGCGAGCACGATATCGCGGCCATGGTGCTGCGTGATCAGGTTTAAAAGTTCAACACCGGGATATTTACGCGCGAAAAAATCGCGCAGCGACGTCTTGAACTCGTCGTCTGCGCTCTCGCCGATAATGAGACTCTTGATCTCGAGCGTCATCATCGTCGCGATCGTGATGAGCAGCAAACCGATCGCAATACTACCGACCGCATCGAACAGCGGATTGCCCGTAACCAGGGCTAGCGCCACGAAGAGCAGCGCAATTGCCAGACCGAGAAGCGCAGCGATATCTTCGCCAACGACGACCATGAGTTCGCTTTGCCGGGTATCTTTGAACCAGCGGTAGAGACTGCGGCTGCCCCGCGTATGCCGTATCTCTTTGAGCGCACCGAACAGCGAGAACGATTCGAGAACCACCCCGACGAAGAGAACGCCGACGGCGATCCACGGCCGCTCGAGCGGCTGCGGATGCAGCAGTTTGTGGCTGCCTTCATAGACCGAAAAAACTCCGCCCACGGAAAACAGCATGAGCGCAACCATAAACGACCAGAAATACGAGACTTTACCATAACCCAAGGGGTGTAACTCGCTCGCCGGCGCCGCGGCTTTTTTCATGCCGAAGAGCAGGAGTATCTGATTACCGCAGTCGGCGAAAGAATGGATCGCCTCGGCCGTCATCGAGGTCGAGCCGGTAAAAAAAGCGGCAAGAGATTTCGTGACGGCAATACCGGCATTCGCCGCGAGGGCATAGTAGATCGCTTTGGGGCTGGAAGCCATGGAATACCTCGGGCGGCATTGCTGCCTGTCCGGAGAAAACAAAAATCTGCATGACGCAGCGGCAACGATTTAAGTGTTATATCTTTATTAACGCATGCGCTTCATAACCCACAGAAACGTTCTATCTTTTGCGCTGCCGCTGCTGTTAGCGGCTCATTGTAAGAAAACCGACCCGGCCGCCGAACAGGCGATGAAAGCCGCACTTGAAATCGAGCGGCTTTCGACGATCATGGAATCCCCCGACCGCCAGAAGTGGCAGATGCCTGAGCGGGTGCTGCAAGAGCTGAGACTCAAAAACGGCGACATCGTCGCAGACATCGGTGCCGGCACGGGTTACTTCTCGCGGCGTTTCGCCGAAAAGGTCGCCCCCAAAGGCCTCTCTATCGGTTACGATATAAATCCGGCTATGGTCGAATTTATGCAGCGCGATGCGAACAACCGCAACCTGGCGGCGAATTACAAGGCGCACCTGATTACTTCGCGTAACCCGGTGCTCGAAAAGAAGTATTACGATCTCATTTTTTTCTGCAACACCTACCAGTATCTCGAGAACCGCGCGACATACTTTAAGTCGCTGGCCGACAACCTGAAACCGAAGGGACGTATCGTCGTCATCGATTTCATGAAGCTCGATAAAACCGATGAAGAATCGGGCGAGGTTCCCGAAAATCTGGTCGATAAAGAAACTGTGAAGCGCGAGTTCAAGAGCGCCGGCTTTAAGCTGAAGCGCGACCTGAAATTTCTGCAGTCGCAGTATTTTCTCGAATTCGCGCGGGAGTAACCCGTTGCTGAACATTCTGACGAAATTGTGGAACCCGAAACGCCCCGGCGGGCGCGGCCCGGCCTTGCCGGGTCTGGCCTCGGTCGGCCAGCCGCAGAGCAGCGGCTGCGGCGATTGTGATCGGCGTGAAAAATACACCTTGCTCAACGCGGCGGTGGATACGCTGAAAGGCGATTTTGCCAGCGACACGGTGCGTGCCGAGCGACTCGAGATCTGCAAGAAATGCGAATACCTCGCGCTGGGCTCAAACTGCAAACTCTGCGGTTGTTTCGTACACCTCAAGGCCCGCTACGCAGAGGCCTCGTGTGATATTAATAAGTGGTAACGGGCACGGAGGCCTTTAGTCCGACGCTGCCACGGATGGCATCTTTGCGGTGGACTTGAGGGACATGGATGTCTATCAGTCCGTAACGGGCAGGATGCCCTATCCTGCCATATCCAGAATAATCTCACTCCCCTCTGCCGTGGCGAAGACCGCCCTGCCATCGGGTAACAAAGTTTTGAATTCGAGCGGCAAAGCCGAAACCTCGTCGCGGCTTACATAACGATAAGCCACCGCGTTATACGCCGCAATGAAGGCGGCTGGTAAGGGAAAAACCGCATGGCGGAATGCCCGCGTTAACTCGCGAAAAATTTCGAACCAGATTCTCTGCACCGAATATTTTTGTCCGGTTGCCAGCGCGAGAGATTGCGTTTTCTCCGAAATCTCCGCCGGGAACTCGAGCGAATTGATATTAAGACCAATGCCTGCGATGATGAGGTTATCGGCCTCGGGTATGCTTTCGCATAAAATGCCTGCGAGCTTTTTGCCGTGAAAGAGTAAGTCGTTGGGCCATTTGATTCTGACATCGGCATAACGCTTCACGACCCGGTACAGAACCAATGCGGTGACAAGCGGGGCCATGTGGCGTGCCGCGGGGTTTATCGGTAAAACGAAAGAACAGGTCAGATCTTCACCCGCAGCGTCGGAATGCCAGCTGCGCGTCAGGCGCCCGCGGCCCTGTGTCTGCCGCACCGCACGCACGCCGCAGAAAGGACGGTGGAAATCCGCCTGTTTTTTTAACCAGCTATTAGTCGAGCCGACTTCTGGAAGAACAACGAGCCGCCGCACCGAATGCCTGTCACAACCGGGTAGCTTAGTCGGTCAGGTCGGCTTTTTCCCAGAGGAAAAAACGCGCGAAGAAATAATAGAACAACAGGGGAAAGATTACGATCAGAAACGAATGATCGGTACCCCAGACACCATAACCCACGCTGAGGCAGGTTAGCAGAAAAAAAGTACCGAAAGCCGCGAACCAGCGGTTATAGATGGCGGCAAGGTTTGCGGGCGCCCCGTGGAGCGAAATTAATTTAACAATGCCGCGCCATTTGAGCTCGCTGCTCTTCGCCCGGTGCACCTGCAGCGAAAAGACGACAAAGGCGCCGAACGCTAAAACGGTAAGGGCTGTAAGGCCGATCAGGACCGGTGAAAATGTGACCATCAGACTGACAAAACGCCAAAAACAGACAGCGCGGGAATCGAAATACCGCTGCGGTGCACCTGCGGCACCGGGTATGCGGCGCGTTTTCCCGGTTGCCGGTAAGAGTCAAAAAACGAATCTGAGAAATGCACGGTTTTAACTCGTATCTGGCGCAGGGGATTGGTGGCCTGCCGAGTTCACTGATTTCTGCCATTCTGATTGTCATTTCGATTCTGATGCTGACGGTAGCCCTCGAACGCGGTTACATCCTGTTTCGCGCCAATGCCCCGCTGGTGCATGAAGACGGCCGGGCGCTGATTGCGCTCATTTCTGCGAAAAAATACGATCAGGCAAAAGAATTCTGCACCGGCAAGCTGCACCCGGGCTTTCGCACTGTCGCACGTATCCTGGAGAACCGCGCCGCGGTGCCCGACATCACGGCACTCGCCAAAGAAGAGCTTCTGGCCGAACAGACATCGCTCGAACGCTTTACATCTTTTCTCGGCACGACCACAACCCTCGCCCCGATGTTGGGGCTGTTAGGTACCGTGACCGGTATGATCAAAGCTTTCAGCGCCTTTGCGCGCGCAGCGAGCCGGTCAGACCAGCTCACCATCGGTATCCACGAAGCGCTGATTACGACGACCCTGGGTCTTATGATTGCGATTCCCGCACTGGTCTTCTTCAATTACTACGTGAAACGTACCAACCAGCTTATGGACGAATGTGAAAACCTCGTCGAACGCGCGGTCAAAGAACTCGAATAATGCTGTTAAAGCGCAAGCGCCTCACCCTGCGCACGGGCATCGAGCTCGCGCCGTTTGTCGATATCCTTTTTTTGCTCGTGACTTACTTTCTGATGAACGCCACGCTCGCGAATAATCCCTCGATCAAAATCGAGCTGCCGAAATCCGATACCTCGCAGGCGGCGGAGACCCAGCCGCTCATGGTGCTCATCAATCAGGAAAACCAGATCTTCGTGAACGAGAAAAACGTGGCGCTTAAAGATCTCGGCAAAACTGTCGCCGATCTCGTCAAAGATAAAGAAAAAGACCAGGTGATTATCAGGGGTGATAAACGTTCTTCGTACCAGATGGTGATCTCGGTGATGGACGAACTCAACAAAGCCGGAGTCACGCGCTTTAATCTCGCCACAGATAAATAATGAAGCTGCTCGCCTACCTGAACCGCAGGGATTTGCTGTTCAGGGCTTCGGCTTTTTTCTGGGGATTCAGTTTTTTCTTATTTTTTCGATATCTGCTCGATGCTTTCTTTCCGTTTTACCGCGGCTTTTTTCCGCTGACGCAGTTCGCGCTGGTACTTTTTGCCGTGGCATTTCTCGCGGCAGCACTATACAATGCCCCCGTCGAACGCGCCTGGAAAAGATTCGCGCTGACGCTCGCTTTAATCGCCGCGGTTGGCGGCACGATTTTTTCACTGCTGCAGATTTTTGGCGCCGATAGCGCCTACCTGCTCTTTCCGATACCACTCACGCTGCTATCGCTCGTGCTCTGGTACGAACTCGCACGCCATGCGTTCTTTTTTCAGCCGGCAAAAATTTACCTGCTCGCCGGGGTGGTCGCGTCTCTGTATGCGGGGCGTTTTCTCGAGAACCCGCGTTTCGCCCCGGCCTTCGCGATCGTTGCGATACTATTCGCGCGTGCGCAAGAAGGCCGCCCTTACGAAGTTTCGCATGAGCGCCTGCTGACGCTGCGCCAGCTCATCGATTTTCTGCGCTATCTTTTTCTCGCACAGGCGTTTCATGCAACGCTGGGCCAGAACCGCGAGCACTTGTTGTTCGTCGTGCTGATCTGTGCGGTGGGCCTTACGGTACCGCAATTGATACGCCAGTTTGGCACAGTACGGCCGCATATTCAGCAGGGACTGATGTCGCTGCCTGTGATGTTCATTGCACTTGCGGTTGCCTTTAATTTTCTGCATTACACCTATTGGGGCGCGGCCGCATATTCGCTGCTCGCCATCTGGGAAGGCATCTACTTCTCGAAAGCGCACGAGATTTACCTCAGGCGCGAGAAAATACTCGCGGGCCTCGCTATCGTCGGCGCGATCAGCGGCTATTATATCGCCTCGGAATGGCTGCAGATTCTTCTGGGTGTACTCATTGCCCTGTTCCTGGCCGGTATTCTTATCTATGTCGCCAAAAACTGGCGGAAGGCCATCACCGCCCTCTTCGCTGTCGCCGTTTTAAGCTGGGTTTTTGCTATCCAGTGGAAATATTCAAACTCGGTGACGCGCGAATTCTTCAGGCCACCCGCGCTCAAAGTGCATAAGCCGCAACTGCCCGACGCGGGTCTGCTCATGACGATCTTAGCGCTGCAAAAAAATACAGGGCAGACATTGTTCACCAACATGTTGCCGACGGAGCTCTTGAACGACGCTTCATGGCAGGGCCAGAACATTGCAACGTTCGACGCCAATCCGGCCTTTTTCGCGCTCAAGCTCGGTTACGCATGTTACGTGCGCAAATGGAACCGCACATATTTTCTCGACGAAAAGAGTCTTGAAAACTACGCGGAACCCACGGCCCTCGTCGCCTTGCGCCGTATGCTCGACTACTTCGGGCATTGCGAAATTTACCTCGCCGACGGCGGCAACCTGCGTAGCCTCAAAAGTCTAGGTCAGAATATTGCGGCAGATACGAATACCGCGAAGGCGATTAACGCCGAAAATGCGCCACGTCTCTTGAGCCTTGCGCGCGCCGAAAAAAAACGTGACCGCGTCAGCGAAGCGTTGAATCTGTACGAACAGATTTTCCCGTTCTATAAAGATGATCCGGTTTTTCTGCGCGATCTTTCAGCGCTGGCGGCGGCGCGCGGTCTTATCGACAGACAGATTCAGGTACTGACGATTCTCATCGACCTGAAAAAAGACAACACCACATACGATAAAAAGCTGCTGATGGAACTTTATGCGATTAAGCGCGACCGCAAAAAAAGCGCGGCGCTCGCATACGAGATTCTCGCGGATGGCAGCAGCAACGAATCGCCGCTCGCGATCTACAGTTTTTTACAAAAGTTGTTCTCCGAACCATTCGACCGTTATGAGATGGAAAGCCTCTACCGTAAAATTTCGTCGTACCAGCCGAAAACCGATCTCGAAACCCTGAAACATGCCGGTCTCAAGCGCTCGGTAGAAGAGATGGTGAAGCAGAACCCGACCTACGATGTAAAATACCACGACGAAAATCACCGGCAGGAATATATCGCCTTCCCGGAGTAGCTCAATGCTTCGTGCGGTTCATGCGGTCGGATGCATCGCGTAAAAACTTTTTCTCTTCGTTAGTCAGGCTTTTCATACCGCCACGCGAAATCTTATCGAGAATGGCGTCTATTTTTACTTCGAGATTCTCTGAATTTTCAGCGCGGGGTGCCGATTTGCCCGTGGAGCGCACCTCGACCCGGCGGAACATATCGGCGAGGCGCTGGA
>JAFLED010000147.1 GCA_017302045.1 Spirochaetota bacterium | reverse complement strand
ACATCTCGGGATTTTTCGCCGGTGAAAAACCGTCGAAGTACCATGCGTCGGCGAGGAAGGTGGCTTGATTTAGAAAAGAGATAACATCGCCGTGGTAGACCCCACCCCGGCCTTCGGCCACCCTCGGCCCGGCTGCGCTCGCCGCAGCGCCCCACGATGTGGAGAGGGGTACCATGAAAGTATTTTCTCCGAAGGGAAAAAAGTTCCCCCTCTCCGCGTCAGTGGGGAAGGGGACGGGGGGTGGGGTAAATTCATTTCGGCAAATCTTCAATCTCTCTGCCAAAGCCTTCGCCGCAGCCTCTTCGGGAAAATTTTCCTCTACGGAAAAATACCGCAGCTTATGCAGGCAATCCGCCTGCTTTACAGCGTGCACAGTGAGTGCATGGTTCAGGCCAAAACCGAAACCGAGTTCTGCGACCGTGAACGTGTCAGCGGCGGCAATCCGTTTTGCGATGCGATTTGCCCCGACGAAAACAAATTGTTTTTCTGCTTCAGGATCTTCTTGCGTAAAATAGATGTCGTTATATTTTTGCGAGAAGAAGTGGCTGCTGTGGGGTTGCTCCGCAGGGCTGCCAGGCATTCGCCTTTCGGTCCCTGTCTGCGATAATCCGTTCGCAGCCGCGCTCACATTTTCGGTATGTTGCGGCCGTAGAAGATCTCATTCATTTCTTTTTTCAGGCTTTGTTTGATCTTCTTTTTCTCGCCGGGCACGAAATCTTTCTTCGCCGAGCCAAAAAGATAGTTATCGAGATCGAATTCTTTGAGAATCATCTTCGTGTGAAAGATGTTTTCCTGATAGACATTGATGTCGGTAAGCTGGTACATCTGGCGCAGGTCGTCGGAAATAAAATTCTGGATCGAGTTGATCTTGTGGTCGATAAAATATTTCTTGCCGTCGATGTCGCGCGTAAAGCCGCGCACACGATAATCGCTCATCACAATATCGGGGCTAAACGAATGTAGCAGATAGTTGAGCGCCTTGAGCGGTGAAATCTGCCCGCAGGTCGAAACATCAATATCGGCGCGAAACGTCGAGATACCGTGGTCGGGGTGGCTTTCGGGATAGGTGTGTACGGTGATATGGCTCTTGTCGAGGTGCGCGACAACGGCTTCTGATTCGGGGCCGGGAATCTCGCGCTCGGTGTCGAAGATATTGCGTTTTTCGACTTCGATATGGTTCTCCGAGACCAGCATGGTGACCGAGGCGCCTTGCGGGTCGTAATCCTGCGAGGCGATGTTGAGAATATTCGCGCCGATAATTTTCGCGACATTGGTCAGAATTTCAGTCAAACGCTCGGCATTATAGACTTCGTCGATGTATTCGATATAAGCCCGTTGGTTTTTCGCGCTGACCGCATAGCAGATATCGTACATATTGAAGCTCAGGGTTTTGGTCAGGTTATTAAAACCATAGAGCTTGAGCTTCTTCTTCAGGGGCTTGATTTTCATCGCAGGTTCAGGCGCGTTGGGGTTGAAAAACAGGGGGTCAATCCATAAAGCACCCGGGCAAATGATCCGATAATAAAGTGCATCAACCGGGTAAAATTTGGTTTCAAAACGATTGACACCCTATTTTCACTGTCTGATGCCCACATACGCAGGGCTCGGCCCTGAATTACGCGCACAAAGCAAAAGAGGTATTGAATGAAAAAAGTTATCGCAATATTCCTCTTGGTCGGTAGCGCCGGTGCCCTGTTTGCACAACAGCCTGCCGGAACTGAACCAAGGGATTCGCAACCTATCGTAGTTGGTGGCGACCAGGGTGGTCCTTCAACGACTGCTACGGTAAAAACAATCACAACGAAAAAAGCATACACTGCAACAACGACCATTCCGGAGACAACAACAACTGTAATCGCTCCTGATCGTGTGCTCGTTCGTGAGGGTTTGCTGTCATGGCTCAGCGTCGGTATTCGCTCAACAGTTGACTATCACCTGACTCCGAAAGACGGCTCACTGAGCTGCCTTTGGCTCTATGGCGAGTGGTACAACACGGCTTGGGGTATCCAGGCTGGCGTGGGTTACCTGTGGATGCCCATTACAACTTACACTGATAACCTCAACCGTAACACATACAATGGTGTTGGTTCCCGTGGTTATGTTAACCTCGACGTCATCGGTAAATACTACTGGTGGTTCGCCCGTCCTTGGTGGATTGGCGCAGGTATGAACTATGCAGCTCTTCTCGGCGGTCAGCTGAAATGGGATGCGACTGGTGCACCAGCAGCGGGTACAAACCCAGCCGATGCAGCAGCAGGTCAGGTGCAATATGCACGCTGGGCCGACGTTGCTCCCGGTGGTGGTCTGTTCTACGTTCAACTCGGCACAGGTCTTCGTATAGCATTGGGTAATGCGTTCAACGTAGTTAACTTTGAACCAGAGTTCCGTACATTGATCCCGCTGAATGCAGCGTCAGGTTATGGCGTTGTTCTGCGTTTCAACCTCGGTTTCTCTTACTCTTTCGGTCTTTAATCCTTCGGGAATTTCGATCGAGGGCAAAACCCCGGCACTCGCCGGGGTTTTTTATTTCCGGGGTAACTCAAGCCCCTAAGGTGGATGTATGGCCGAGCCTAAATTTGGCGCCGTAACTGCAGCTACCGCCGTCGCGGAAAAAAACGCGGCTATCTACGCACAACAGAAAGAAGCTCTTGAAAAGAGCCCGGTTGCCTCAACTCTGTTGCGCGCGCTTTGGCCCGCCGCACCCACAGCTGCTTCGGTTCATGCCTATACGCCGCTCGAAAAAGATGGTGTGCGAACCTTTGCTACCGATATGCCGACGCTGATCGTGCGCAAAGACAACCTGCTGAACCTCGTGCAGTTTATTCGCGGCGATGCCACCTTCGGTTATGATTTTCTGCTCGATCTGACGGCCGTTGACTTTCTGAATTCACCGCGGGCCGACGATAAAGCTGATAATGACGGCAAACGTTTTCAGGTGCAGTATCTATTCCGCCCACGCGCTACCGATCGCCGCTCCGCGACGCTGCGCATTGGCGTGCCCGTCGACGAAAACGAAGAAGTTCCATCGCTGACGCAGATTTGGCCCGGGGCAAACTGGCCCGAGCGCGAAGTCTTTGACCTGATGGGCATCCGGTTTGCGGGACATCCGAATCTCAGACGCATCGTATTGCCCGAAAATTACCGCGGGCATCCGTTGCGCAAAGATTTTCCGGTAAAAGGCATCGGCGAAGATTATCTCATCGAAGATCTACTTTACAAAAGGCGAAACGAAGATTGAGTCAAGAACACGGAGGTTCGAGAGTCGCCGCCGGCATGGAGGCCGTCCATGCGTCGACCGATTTGGCGCCGCCGGTTCCATCGTATAAAGGCAAGGTACGCGACGTCTATGATCTGGGCGACCAGATGGTACTCGTTTCTTCTGACCGGCTTTCTGCGTTCGATGTCGTGTTTGGCGACACGATTCCCGGTAAAGGCAAGATATTAAATCAGATTTCTGCGCATTGGTTCTCGCTGCTGAAAAATGTCCCGCATCATTTTATTTCCGAGCAGGCGGATGCCCTGCCACCGCAGTTTCAGGGTACCGCATTTGCGGGGCGCTCCGTGCTCGTCAAAAAAACCAAACGCATCGATTTTGAGTGCGTGGTTCGTGCTTTTCTGATGGGATCAGGTTTTAAGGAGTATGCAGCCTCGGGTACTCTGGCGGGTGAAAAACTTCCCGTGGGGCTCGTCAAAGGGCAGCTCTTGCCGGCACCGGCTTTCACCCCGGCGGTGAAGAATGATTCGGGCCACGATGAAAATATTTCTTTCGCCGAAATGAAAAAACGGCTACCTGCATATGCCGATACTCTCCGCGAGAAAAGCCTCGCGCTCTTTGCCTTTGCATTCGAAAAACTGAAGGCAAAAGGAATCTATATTCTCGATACGAAATTTGAGTTTGGTATTTTGAACGACGAGCTCTTGCTGATCGACGAGATTTTTACCCCTGATTCTTCGCGCTTCGTTGAAATCGCCGAATACGAAAAGGCCATCGCGGCTGGGGTTGAGATCCCCACGATGGACAAGCAGATCGTGCGCGACTATGTCGAAAGCATTGGCTGGGATAAAAATCCCCCGGCGCCCCGGCTGCCAGCGGAAGTGATTCAAAAAACAGTTGCACAATATAAAAAAATGGAAGAGGTCGTATTGTCCCTATGAAAAAATTTTCCGCTACAGCAACAGTGCGTTTTAAGAAATCTGTACTCGAACCACAGGGCAAGGCGATTCAGCTGTCGCTCGCCGAAAAAGGGTCGCATGAATTCAAGCTGGTACGCGTGGGTAAATATATCGAAGTCGAACTGGAGGCCGATTCTGAAGAGGCGGCCGAAGCGAAGATGAAGCAGATCGCGGCCGACATGCTCTATAACGATGTTATGGAAACCTGCGAGATAAATGTGGTGGCGGCAAAGGTTTAACGGGTGCTAAAGGGAATCGAACCATGAAGGCCGCCGTACTGACATTTCCTGGCAGCAACTGCGATCAGGATCTAGTGACCGCGCTGCGCGACGATTTTAAGATGCACGTCGATTTGCTTTGGCATACCGAACCATTTCAGCCCTCGCATGATTTTTATTTTGTACCGGGTGGTTTTTCGTATGGCGACTACCTGCGCACGGGTGCGCTCGCGGCGCAGGCGCGGTCGGTCGCGTCTCTCAAAGAAGCTGCGGCGCAGGGACGCCCGATCATCGGTATCTGTAACGGTTTCCAAATTCTGTGCGAGACAAAACTTCTGCCGGGTGCGTTGATACGCAATACCAATCTGCAACACATCTGCGAATGGTCGCCGCTGAAGGGCGATGGCGAATGGATGGGAGCTTTTCCCGAAGGGTATGCATTGCCGATTTCGCATGGTGAAGGTAATTTCATCTGTTCTGAAAGGGAGCTTAGCGAGATTAAGACGAACGGGCAGGCCGTGCTGCGTTATACGCAGAACCCGAATGGCGCAACCTGGGATATAGCCGGCCTCGCATCAAAAAATAAGCGCGTCATCGGTCTTATGCCGCACCCCGAGCGCGCGCTGCACACGCAGAAAGATTCTGCTGTTTCTGCGCGCCATTATGGAAAAATTTTCTTCGAAAAGATATTTCGCCTGACCAACTGACGATGGCTGCACGCGCGCTCGTTGCGGGAGTTTTCGGCGCGTATTACCATGTGCTGCCTTTTGCCGAGCCCGTCGCGGGAGAAACCGGCCGTCGGTTCTTAGGCGAGCGATTCAAAGCGAAGCCGCGCGGTAAACTGCGCATCGAGTATGGTGAAAAAAATGCGGGCTACAATAAGCTGCGCGAAACGCTGCTGGCGATTGGCGACACGGTAGAAATCGAAACCGATGCCCATAATCCCGATACATACGTGATTACCGCAGTCGATCCACGGCGCAATGAAATCAACCGCGCCTCGTTCGGCAGGCAGCAGTGCCTCGCGGCGAATGTCGACGGCGTGCTTGTAATGTCGTCGGTGCGTTCGCCCGAGTTTAATCTGGGGTTTGTCGAGCGCTGCCTCGCCGAAGTGCAGATTGCCGGCGCCGATGTCATACTGATCGTAAATAAATTCGATTTGCTCAAGGGTGCCGAAGGTAAGCCCGCAGATACCGATGCCGCTAACGAAAAAATATTCGCGTATTACGAAAAAATCGGCGTTCCGGTTTTTCGCGAAAGCATCATGGGGGGATTATCCCCGCAGCTCAGGGCGCGGCTGACGAAAGGCACATGGCTGCTTCTCGGGCAGTCTGGTACCGGAAAAAGCACGCTGCTCAACAAGACTCTGGGTGTAGATCTGCAGAGTGTCGGCGAGGTGAGCCTGATCGACAAGGGTCGGCATACCACGACGAACCCGGCGCTCTATTATGGCAAGGCGAACCCCGATCTTATACTCATCGACGTACCGGGCTTACGCGAATTTGGCATGCACCACCGCGATGCGCAGGCTATCCGCCTTGGTTTCCCGGATTTCACCGAACTGCAATGCCGTTTTGAAAACTGCCTGCATCTCAAAGAGCCGGGTTGCGCTGTGAAGGCCGCTCTCGAAGCGGGGGATATCCCCGAGTTTCGCTACCGTTGTTATGTGTCGATGCTCGATACCGTCGGCGAGAACTTTAAACCCCGCAAAGGCGACTATTGGCGCGGTATACGCAAATAATTAAACGGCGAAGTCTTTCAGCAGTCGCGGCCGGTACATGAGCGACCAGAGCAGAATGCGGGTTTCATCGACACCGGAATTTTTGGCGAGAAGATGCGCTGCATGCCCGAGCGTTGCGCCGGTTGTTGAAACGTCGTCGCAGAGGATATATCGTTCGGCTTCGGGTAGTGCGCCGCCGGCCCAGAGCAGGCTCTCGTGGATACGCCGGTAGCGACCTGCCTCGCCCAGCAGCTTGTTTGCTTTGGTACCGAAGAGCGAACGTTTCACCTGAAAGGCATCGGAAATCAGCCGGGTCGCCGGTAACGATTTTTTCAGCAGCGTGCGCAGAAAATCGCTGCGTGAGGGTAGGGCGAGAAAAACCGATTTGCCATCGTTGAGGTTGTCCAGATCGCGCGCCGCGGCTTCTGTAAAAAAGCGGCGCGCACGGCGTCGCCCTGAAAACTTTGCGGCCTGAAAAAGTGTCTGCAGCGGCCCTTCATAAACGAAGGTATAGTGCTGTCGGTATTTCGGGTTCTCAGCGGGTATTACATCGAACCCGCTGCGTGGGGCGCATGCGGTGCAAAAAAAATCGCGGTCGACGATCTTTTCGCCGCAATACAGGCAAAGTTCGGGAAAGAAGCCCTGCAGAAGATCGCGGCCGAACCGACGCAGCGCTGTCATAGGTGGCGCAGGTAGAGACGAATCCATTCTTGCAGGTTTTCACGCGTTATGTGTGCGGGCTTTTCGGACGATTTCTTAACCTTATCGGTTGCCGTCTGAATTTCTTTTGCCGAATACCCCAGGGATGTGAGTGCCTGTGCGACCAGATCGTCGCCTGCGCTGGCGGTGGATTTCTGACCCTTTTGTTCCTGCGTCAATTTCTCGAGTTTGGCCCGCTTCGCATTAGCCTCGAAGCTGAGTTTTTCGGCCTTGGTTTTACCGACGCCAGGCACCTTAACGAGAGCCGCTGCATCTTGGGCAAGCAGCGCTGCAAGCAATGCGTCTGCACCGATGGTAGAAATGATACCCATCGCGGCCTGTGGGCCGAATCCGTTCAGCGACCGAATGAAGTCGAAGAGCGCCGCTTCTTGCTCCGAGAGAAATCCGAATAATTGGGCGTTGTCTTCGCTGTAGACGCTGCGGGTGATCAGCTGAAATATTTTTTTACCTGTATCGAAGCCGCCGGCGACAATCGCTTCGTAGACGCTGCCCGGTATGCGCACGCCGTAACCCACGCCCGCGGCTTCGAGCACCACAAAGAACGGTTCGACGCGAACGGGTATACCCTGGAGAGAATAAATCATGCAGAGCCCGACTTTGGCGCAAGACGCGTTGCGCGGGCAACTATAAATGAATTATTTTTTCCGGATAAACTGGTCGAGATCGGGCGGCAGATGCGATTCAGAAGCGGCGCGGTTTTCTTTCTGTATCTCGGCGTGTATTTCGCCGCGGAAAACCTTCACTTCTTTAGGCGCCTTCACCCCGAGTTTGACCTGGTCGCCCTTAATTTCGACCACGACAATCTCGACGTTATCGCCGATGACGATCGAGTCGTTGACACGCCGCGCGAGAACGAGCATCAGCTTTGTCCTGCGGCAGATGCGCCGCCTGAAGCCTGCCCGGTGCCCGTCGCAGGGTGATCGACGAGATCGAGCAGTGGGGTGCGCACGAGGTGATTTGGGTCGTCGGAGACGAACTGGCTGCCGAGTTTTTTTGCGCGATTGATCAACACCGGCCCTTGCAGGTTAATCGTCATGTGCTCCGGTTTACCGGCGGGCACGGTAATAATCCCCCAGATTTCAACCTGATTGGGTTCCTGTGCTTCGATAATACTGAGATGCTGCGCGTTGATGTTCGGGTTGTATTTCGTGGTAATTTCGGGAATCAACGTCATCAGAAAAGCCAGTCTTGCCTCTTCGAGGGATTGCAACCAGTGAAACGTGCTGCCCGATTTGGTGGGCAGCAGCGCAAAATGGCGGAATGCCTCGAAAGCGAAAAGGCCTTCGGGAAAAAAAATCTGCTTCGACGCTTCTATCTCGATTTTGCCGAGGGCGCGTGTTTCAAACTGCATGCTTCGATACAACCTTTGGTTTACTCAGCATACATCAGCGCAAGAAATCCATCAGAGTTTGTTTGATGATGCCCGCACCGACGCGCAGGGCATACGAATGCACGGCCTCGAGCCACTTGAGGTCTACGATCGACTGCGTTACGTCGACGCTTTCGTTCTTGGCCAGCAGTTCTTTCGTATACGTGGTATCCCACGCGACGCGTTTTTCGTGTTGCTCGAGACGGTTCACACGCGCGCCGACTTCGGAGCGATAGCGCAGTACGTTTTCCAGAGCGCTGTCGAGCGCTTCGAGATCACGGCCGCCGATCAGTTTCGTATCCCCTTTTATCAAATCATCGCGCAGCATAATAACCACTTCGAAAATCGAAAGCCCTGAAACTGTCGCGGTTGTGGCGAAGTTGTTTGGCGGCTCGGGGTTCGTGCCGTCGATGAGACCCAGGTCTTGCAGTGCAGTGCCTCCTTCTAAGTCTTCGAGCCAGATTTGGTGCGGTGATTTAGACGTGAGAATGAGGTCATCCTGCGAACCTTTGCTTGCCCGTACTTCGACCGGGGCGGTATTGATTTTGTCGATGACGTCGTTGATGGTATCGCCCGCCGAAACCTGAATGCGTACGCCGTTAATCGCGATCACCTGATCGCCCTGCGCAACATAACCCGAAGAATCTTTGTTCGAGGCGATCGATGTGTTCGTGCCCCAGAAGACGCGGTTACCGGGCAGCGTGATATCCATCTGCTCGCGGCGCTCGATCTCACGGTTCTGTACCTGGATGTCGCCCTGGTATTGCACGCCGGTGACGGCATTCCCCTGGTCGATACCCGCTGTCTGTAAGTGCGAGTACACCGGTAAAAACGGATCACGCTCGATAATGCTGCCGCCGAACAGCGTGCGGCCGGTCGCGTCTTTGCTGTTGGCGATGTCGATGAGCGCCAAAAGGTGCTGGTTAATTTCTTTCGCCACAGCTTCTTTGAGTTCGAAACCGCTGTTGGTACCGTTCGCGGCCTGGATGGTCAGATAGCGCATGCGTTGAAAGATTTCGCCGACGCGGTCGATCTGGCCGTCCATCACGTTGAGGCGGTCTTTCGCTTCGCCGATATTACGCTCGTACTGGTCGAGCTCGGTAAGCCGCGTGCGGTAGAGCATTTGGTTTGCGGCGGCGACCGGGTCTGACGACGGCAGCTGAATCTTCGAACCCGTGGAGAGTTCGCGTTCTGTTTTCTCGAGCGCAACCTGGTGCCGGTTGAGCGTCGAGAGCATCGTGTTATTTTGCATTAAGTTGGTGACGCGTATCATAATCTATCCTTATAAGTGATTAATCAGTTTATCGAGCATCTC
>JAFLED010000146.1 GCA_017302045.1 Spirochaetota bacterium | reverse complement strand
GAATCGATGCGCGAATCGGAGCTACACGCCCTTCTGCGCGCGAACATCGCAGAATTGCAGTGGGCGCAGCAGAAATTTCCCGAAGATAAACGCGCTGAGATCGTCGCGCTCTACGAAAAAATCAGCCGTTCTGAAAACGCAGAGATCAGGGCCGCGGCTCTGAAAAATCTGGAGCGCGTTAAGACCGTAAAAGCTTCTTAATTTTTTGATTTTGAACGCAAGCACGACCCCTCAACCGAAAACAGCGATTGTCCACTTTGGCTGTCGCCTCAACCAGTTCGAAAGCGACGGTATTAAGGCGAACCTTGCGCAGAATTCGCATCATATCGTTGCCGATCAGCGCGAAGCCGATTTTATTGTCATCAATACCTGTACCGTAACGAACAAAGCCGACTATAAAAACCGTGCCGCCATACGCCGCGCACACCGGCTCAACCCGCAGGCGAAAATTGTCGTCACAGGGTGTTACGCAACCACAGACGCAGAAGACATTCGCTCGTTGCCGGGGGTTTACCGCGTCGTCTCGAACGATAAAAAACACGCCATCGCCGAAACGCTGCGCGGCAACGAAGCGCTCGCCGAAACAAACGACCGCTTCTTCTTTTCGTCGAACCACGACTTCAAAAGCCGCGCGACGCTGAAAATACAGGACGGCTGCAACAAGAGTTGTAGCTACTGCAAGATTCCGCAGGCTCGCGGCCGCGGCGTCTCGCGCGGCTTCGAAGCGACCATCGCGTCGGCGCAAGAACTCATCGCAGCAGGCTTCGGCGAACTTGTACTCACCGGCGTCAATATCGGCTGGTACGAAGACCATGGGACAGGAAGTCCCGGGTCGGCGGCGCGCACGGATGCAGGTATTGCCGCCGACGGGGGTCGCAACTTCTATTCGCTCGTCGAAAAAATACTCGATTTACCCGGTAACTTTCACCTGCGCGTGAGCTCGATCGAACCGGGCGACGTCAACGAACGCTTCGCCGAATTTTACCGCCATGAAAAGATGGCGAAATTTCTGCATATTCCGCTGCAATCGGGTTCGAAGTTCGTGCTGCGCACGATGCGGCGGGGTTATACGCCCGATAATTTCAGACGCCGCATCGATGCCGTGCGCCGTGTGAACACAGACGTACATATCGGCACCGATATCATTGTCGGATTTCCCTCTGAAGGCGATGCGGAATTCCAGGAAACGCTGGATTTCTGCCGCGCCGCCGATTTCGCCAATATTCATATTTTTCCGTTCTCAAAAAGGCGCAATACACCGATTGTCGAATGGCTCGAAAAACGCGAAGGCTCTGCCGCGAAACGTATCTACCGCGAAATCAACGGGCAGGTCATACGCGAACGTGCGGCGGCGCTGGCCCAACTCAAGGCTGAAATGGCGGCAGCGTATGCACAGCGCATGGCGGGAAAGGAATTCTGGGCGACCGTCGAAAAAACAACGGAGGGTGTGGCGCAGTTTACAACGGAAAATTACCTGCGCGGCTCCATCGCCAACACCCAACTGCGGCGCGGCGAGCGTTTTCGCGTTACACTATAGCCTAAGCTACCAAACCTTAAAACTTTTTCATCTGCGGAATTTCAAATGTCCGATGGTTAAAAGTGTAGCGGATCGTTTTTACCCATTCGAAATATTTGAGATCGGGTGGCGCACGATGCAGCGATTCGATAAAGGTATAATTTTCATCGCGCTTCAGCAACAGATGACCCAGTTCGTGCAGCCATAACCAGAGAATCGATTCGAGTTTCTCTTCGCGGCTGAGTGCGCCGCGCTTTTCGTTAAAATACGGCGTCTCGGCAAGAAAAGGGTAAAGGCCGATCACTCCCACACCCTGGTATGGGCTCGCAGCGTTATTTTCAATGAACCCGCTCGTCACCCCGCCACGCGCAGCGACGTAAAGCGGCATACCCGTATCTGCGCCGATGATGCCGGTGTTGGTCAGAATGAAATCCGCATTTTTTTCGGCCTGCAGAACCGAAGACCAGTGCCCATAGGAAAAATACATTTCATCGTCTTTGTTACCCGATGCGAGCAGCGGTTTACCCTGCAGGTCGTTTTCGGCGTAGATGCGCGAGAGCTTCGCGAGAAATTCACGCGCCGCAGCCTGCGCATCGGTGACATCGCCCAGGTACATACGAATCGTCGCCGCATCATGTTTTTTCCACAGAGGGCTCAGCGCCTCGGCGATACGTTTTTCACGATCGCCGTCGAAAAACGAAATCGGGAATGCATACGACGGATACGCGAGTGGAAATTCACGGAAACGGCTTTTCACCGCCGTAAAGAATTCGGGCAGCTTGCGGGCCTTAATTTCCCTGACCTGTAACCGATAACCATAGATCAGCGCCGCCTTCGCTTCGAGATTCCGGTAAAGGCGCGTGCGCTCATCTGCGGTAAGTGTCGGCAGATTGTCGGCCTCGGCATAGAGCACCGAGAGCGTGAGCGGCAAATAGTTCGGTACAGGTCTCAGTTCAGGCAGCGCCGCGACATACGCATCATAACGCTCACCTTCTTTTTTCAAATCGATTCGCTTGGAACAAAAAACCGTGGCAACGACCACGGCGCATAAAATCAAACGCATAACCACCGGTCTCAGGCGGCGCGGCGCGCTTCAAGCAGATTTTGTAATAACGAAACAACCAGCGCCTTGAGATTTTCGGGCAATTCTGCATCGCCGTCTGTTTTCACATCCCAAACTCCCACGCACGAGGGGCATCCGGCTTCGCAGCTGCAGCCCGCAACCGTCGTCGCCGCCAGCGTGAACAGGGCCTCGTGATCGCGCACCAGCTTGTGCGCGAGCCCTACGCCACCGGGGTAATTATCGTGAAACACGATCGCATGCGCCCCGAACTGCTCGTCGCGATAACCCGACGCGACTGAAATATCGCGGCGGTCGCAAAGCGCGACGAGCGGCGAGAGCTGGCGCAAAAGATACGCGAAACGCGTGAGCAGCGCGCTGATCTGGCTTTCGGGCAATGCCGGCAAAGTTTCACTCTTGAGGTCGATCCATGCACCCTGCGTATGCATCTCAATCTCAGGCGTGTGAATCTGGCCCCAGCCGAGGTTTTCCGAAGTTTCGATTTTGATCTTTTTGTAGAGATAGGCCTGCCGCCTGAGCGTCACCTCGCCCCAATGAAGGATAGCCCCCTTCTCTTCGCGCTTTTCTTCGAGGTGCAATATGCTCTTATGCACCTTCTCATGCGCGTCGGTGTAATAGTCCGACTTAACTTCTTTGACTTCTGCGCGGCGCTCTTCCCAGATCAGCTTCTCGACATAAAAATGCCGGGCACCGTGCATATAGATTGCCTCGTCGTGGATAAAGAGCGGCGCGGAAAAATAATCGATCTCACCGATCACTTTCTCAGACCCGGTATGCGTTTTATCGACGATGACAAAATTGTCGGTCGCAGCAGAACGCAAAGAAACATTCGCCGCGGGATAAGTGTCGCTCGTCCAAAAATAGTCGTCGCCGCGCTCGAGAATGACGCGCTCTTCGGCAAGGTGCTCCATAAAAGTTTCGACGGGAAAATTACCGAACTTATCGCCTCTGTTGAAACGCAGCTCATAGGCCGCGCACTTGAGCTGATCCTGGTAGATCAGCAGGTTATCCGGATTTACAATCGCGGCCTCGCCGCGGCTCTCGAACAGATAATTCGGATTGCGCATCAGATACTGATCGAGCGCCGAAGGCGATGCGATCAATACCGCGAGCGAAGGCTCTTTCTTGCGGCCCGCGCGTCCGAACTGCTGGTAGAGCGAACTCATGCGGCCCGGATACCCGACGGAAATCACGGCATTCAGCGAGCCGATATCGATACCCAGCTCGAGAGCATTCGTCGAAACCACGCCGAGCGTACCACCCTCGCGCAACGAACGTTCGACCTGCCGGCGCTCGAGCGGCAGAAAGCCGCCGCGGTAGCCGCGCACCTTGTGGCCCAAACTTTCAGGCAGGCGTTTCCTCAGAAATTGTGTGAGAATTTCGACACGGTTGCGCGAACGCGCAAAAAAGATTGTCGGTATCGAATTTTGTATAAGCCCCGAGCCGATGCGCGCTGCAGCTTTGTAAGGCGACTCCGAAAGCTGCAGGTTCTGGTAAAACGGCGGATCATAAAAGAGAAAATATTTTTTGCCTTCGGGCGCGCCCGATTCGGTAATCGCGCTGAACTCGCGCCCCGCAAGCTGCTCTGCAAGTTCGGCCGGGTTGGCGATGGTGGCGGAACAGAATATATAGCGCGGCTTCGCACCGTAATGTGCGCAAAGCCGGTTGAGTCGTCGCAGCACGTTGGCAACATGCGAACCGAAAACACCGATGTAGGTGTGCATCTCGTCGATGACGATCGTTTCCAGATTTTCAAAGAAAGATTTCCAGATCGTATGGTGCGGCATGATCCCCGAGTGCAGCATGTCGGGGTTCGTTAGAATAAAATCTCCTGCTTTTTTGACCTGGCGCCTCTCTTCTTCGGGCGTGTCGCCGTCGAAGGTGTTTACATTCCACACTTTTTGCAGAGCGTCGGCATAAGAGCGATACGAGGCAAGCTGGTCTTGCGCGAGCGCTTTGGTGGGAAACATAAAAAGATGTTTACCGTTGGGATTTCTGAGTTTCGCCTGTAGAATCGGCAACAGGTAACAGAGAGTCTTACCCGAAGCCGTGGGCGTTGTCACGACAAAATCTTTGCCCGCCTGATAGAGTTCAAATGCCTCTTTCTGGTGCGAATAGAGCCTGTCGATGCCGCGTCCTTTTAACGCCGCCGTCAGTTCAGGCCCTAGTGCCGGCGGCAGTTCTGCATAACGCGGCGCCTTCTCGGGAATCTCGATGATCGAGCGGATGTTATCGCCTTCGCTGCGTTTCAGTTGGTCAATGTATTGTTCTAAATTCATAAATCCTTAAAGTCATACGCAACATGAAAAAGCGCGCGCCCCGGCACGACTTGCGGATGCAAATGCATGCCCAGAACAAAACCTGTCTGCTCCGATAAAATTTCTGCGCGCTTGTCGCCGAAAAGATCGGTGATAAAACCCAGAGCCTGCCCCGCCGCGACATGATCGCCCGGCGCGACCTGCGGCATAAAGAGCCCCGCATGCGTCGCCCGCTGCCACACAGCTTTGCGGTAATAACCTGTCGGATGGTCTTTGAGCGGCGAAGGTAATGCCGCTGCGGTGGCGGCTTCGTAAACGCTGCGATCGATAGCGTCGAGAGAGACCAGAATCTGCAGCAGCAGGAGTAATCCCATTTGCAGAATATTTTTTTCAAAGCGGCCGGTTTCACCCGCTTCGACGAGAAAGACAGGTTTGCCGATCTTGCCGGCTTCTTTGCGCAGGCTGCCGGCGACGCCGCCGCTCGTCAAAACGATCTGGCGTTCGACATTGCGTGCCCACGCGCGCATCGCCTCGTCTTTCATATTACCGCGGATATGCGGAAAGTTCCAGCGGTTGTAACTACCCGAATGCACATCGACGATGTAGTCGGCCTGCGCGATAAAATGCGTCCAGAGAAAGTTCGCAAGCCTTGCCCCTTCGCTCCCGTCTTTGAGCCCGGGGAACATCCGGTTGAGATCGCGGCGGTCAGGCAGGTAGCGCGAATGATTCGCGTAGCCCATGAGGTTCGCGACGGGCACCAGACAGATCGAACCTGAGATTTCGGCGGCCTTGGTCTCGAGGTGCGCGCAGAGTTCGTGCAGAATGCGCACGCCGTTGAGCTCGTCGCCGTGGATTGCGGCAATGATAGTGATCTTATGCCCCGGTTTTTTGCCGTGCACGAAAAGGTAGGGCATCAACCACGAGCGCTGCGAGGCATCTTCTTCAAAAGGGATGAAGTTTTTCTGCCATTCGCCGGACGGAAACTGGTTTAAAAACACGCTCATCTTACCGCCGGATTATGTCTCTTGTCCGGCCGCGAGTGGGGGGACAAGCATAATTAAGTTGACCGGCGTGGGCGCAAATAGACGTCTATTCCATATATTAAAGGGCTTTTAGCCCCGGAGGATTATGAAAAAAATCAAGTTATTAGCTATCTTTGTGGCGGCAACAGCACTCAGCGCGCCTGCCTTTTCTATAGCCCAGATTGGCGTTCAGGGCAATTATGTCAGCGACAGTTTTTCAGGTGGCACCAAACCCTCGGGCTTCGGCGTCGGCGGCTTCGCACGCTTCACAGTAGGTATTCCTATGCTGGTCACATTCGGGTTCGGCCCTTACGTAGACTATGCTTCGATTTCGGTGAGTGGTGGTAACGCGGTCACCCAGTTTCGCGTCGGCGGCGAACTTGTCGCTTATGCCGACATCATCGGCAATTTGATTGGTCTCACCCCATACGGCCGCTTCGGTTGGGGGTATTCGGGTAACTCGCAAAGCGTCACGATTGCTTCAGTCACTGCAAATACGCTCTATTACGGCACGGGTGGACACACACTTTTCGGCTTAAGCTATAAGGTTATACCGATGGTGTATCTTTTTGCAGAAGCTGGCGCGCAATGGAGCTCTTTGACGGCCTCGGTTCCCGATTCGCTGAAAGCGTATAGCTCGTCTTTCTCTGATCAGACAACCTCTGGTTGGCGCGTTTCGCTCGGCGCGATGCTCTGGCTCTAGGCCAATCCTTTTAGCGGATCGAGAAGTCCGGCTTGCGACTATACCTCCATCCGCAGAATCCCGAGGCGCGGCTCGTCAAACAACTGAGCCAGCGCCTCAAAGACGGTGCTCTCGTCATCTTGCCGACAGACACCGTCTATGCTTTCGTCACTCTTGCGCAGAATAAAGACAGCGTCGTAAAGATACAGCAGATCAAAGATCTGCCCAAAAACAAGGCGCTCACCCTCTACTGCCGCGATTTTTCACAGATGAGCACGTATGTGCGTTCGCAGGGCAATCAGCTTTTTCGACTGCTCAAAGAAATTCTACCCGGCCCCTACACGCTGATTTTCGACGCCGCTAAGAATCTACCGCACTATGCGGTGACAAAACAAAACACCGTGGGCATCCGCATTGTGGAGCACCCCCTCATCGCCGCGCTCTTGGCCGAGCTCGATTTACCTCTGATCGGCAGTTCGCTCGACGTGCCGCTTGCCGAAATGAACGATTTCGAAGAGATCGCCGATCGTTTTGAAAACCGTGTCGATACCGTTGTGCAGTGCGGCGAGGTAAAAGCGGAATATTCGACAATACTCGACGTGCGCGAGTGGCCCCCGGCGCTCATCCGCGCCGGCGCGGGGACAATCCCCTCTGGCGTCGGCTAAGAGCGCATCCATGCGCGCCGCCGCCTTTGGACTTCCTGTCTGTCAGGCGTTGGCTAAAAGCGCATCCGTGCGCGCCGCCGCCTTTGGACTTCCTGTCTGTCAGGCGTCGGCTAAGAAGCATAATACTGCGAATTGATTAACAGAGGATTGCGCCTTAAAAGTCGTACCTCACGGCATGGAAAATCCGAGCGAAAAACCCGCCCATGAAGTGCGCAAGATTATCGACCATGCGCAGCTACACCAGATTACCGAAAGACTTTTTTGCCGGCTGCCTCTGCACCTGATCCACAATAACCAGAGACATAGCGTGCAGGCAATGAACTACCAGCACCCGCAGTTCGAAGTGCTGCACCAGTTGCCGCGCGCCGATGCACGCACCCTGCTGCTCGAAAAAGACGACCACTCGATGATGCTCGAGTGCAGTGTCGTGGGTCGAACAGAAAAAGGGACAGAGGTGCTGAAACCCATGCGCCTCTATCTGACGAAACGCGGCGTGCGCCATGAAAATCGGATGGCCCTCGGTGACGCTGGTTCTTTCGCAGGTGTCGTCATTCACTGCCTGCCGCATGGCGAGTTCTATAAAACCAACGCGGCAACCAATGCGGCGCGCGACCAGGCGATACAACAGTACACAGCGGCATTCAAAGGTCTTATCCCCGATGCGACCGTAAAAGTAGAACTGATCCGCCATAACCGCCTCAGCGTGCGCGTCAAAAAAATGCAGGATTTCAACCTGCCTGTCTTCGCGCCCGTCATGGAGCGCGAGCGCCAGGGCGACGATCTCAGCGTGCGGGCAATCCCCTACTCCGAATACACGCAAATCATGCGCTCCGACGGCCTGCCGGGAGACTTCATGGGCGAGATTTGCGAACCCATCATGTACCGCGGCGCCTTCATGGTGGGTTATGTTCAGGTGCTCACGCTCGGTCCCGCAGCGCTCAGTCAGTATCACCAGGTACGGCAGCTGACCCGGCGCCTCGAAACTGACCTCGAAGCGCGTGGTGCCTTCCCCAAAAACCCGATTACCGGTAAGATCGTCGACCTCAGCTTTGGCGGCATCGGTTTCAATTACACAACGCAGCGCAATATCATGTCGGGTGTTAGCACCGGCGACAAGATTGTCTTCGACGCGCGCTTTAATCCTGAAAACTTCGCGACACTGAGCGGCAGGGTGATGAATGTCAGTGCGCAGGAAAACGCGATGCGTTTTGGCGTCGAAATGGAAAACGTTTCAGAAGCCGCACGCACTGCCATCGACAACATGCTGAATAGCCAGTCGTAGGTGTGAGTCCGCTTTACGCCGTGTCACAAAAGCCGACTTTGCTGCATGTCGTATCCTTTCGCAGAGATCGAAAAAAAGTGGCAGAATGAATGGGAAAAAACCCAGGCCTTTAAAACCGGAGAAGATTTCTCGAAACCCAAGTATTATGTGCTCGATATGTTCCCCTACCCTTCGGGCGCTGGGCTGCATGTCGGTCACCCCGAAGGTTACACCGCAACAGACATTATCGCACGCAAGAAACGCATGCAGGGTTTCAATGTACTGCATCCCATGGGTTGGGATGCCTTTGGCCTCCCCGCCGAACGTTACGCGATGCAGACCGGCATTCACCCTTCGATTACGACCAAACAGAATATCGATAATTTTCGCCGGCAGCTGAAACTGCTGGGTTTCTCATACGATTGGTCGCGCGAGGTCGACACCACCGACCCCGGCTATTATAAATTCACGCAGTGGATATTTCTGAAATTTTTTAATTCATGGTACGACAGCGAGCAGAAAAAAGCGCGGCCGATCTCTGAGCTCAAAGTACCCGAAATCCTGCAGGGTAAAGAGCGCGAAGAATTTATCGCGAACCACCGTCTCGCCTACATTGCCAACATGCCGGTAAACTGGTGCGCCGAGCTCGGTACGGTACTCGCAAACGAAGAAGTCGACGAATGGGTCGAAAAGGGTTACAAGGTCGAACGCCGCCCGATGCGGCAGTGGATGCTCCGCATCACCGCCTATGCCGAGCGTCTGCTGAACGATCTTTCTCTGCTCGACTGGCCCTCGGGTACCGTAGAATTACAGAAAAACTGGATCGGCCAGTCAACCGGTGCTCTTGTCGACTTTGGCCTCGAGGGTTCGGGCGAAAAGCTGCAGGTTTTTACCACGCGGCCCGACACGCTTTATGGCGTAACCTTTATGGTGCTCGCGCCGGAACACCCGCTGATCGACAAGATTGTCGCCGCCGATAAAAAAGCCGCGCTTGACGATTACCGCAAAGCCACTGCTCTGAAGACAGATCT
>JAFLED010000145.1 GCA_017302045.1 Spirochaetota bacterium | reverse complement strand
CGGAACGGTCGTGTGAAATGAGAATTTCAGATTCCGATTCGACCTTCACGAGTAACGGCCCGGGTGTTTCCATCGCTTCGCCGCGCACCGTCAGCGCGCCGCGCACCTCGGCAACACCCTGCCATGCCGAAGCATGCCAGAACGACCCGGCGCTCTGGGCATAAAGGCTTACCGACGAGGCTCCGGCGAGAGAACGCAGTGCACCGAGCGCCGTGTGGATTGTGCCCTCGGCAATGACCCCCGACTTCAGTTGCCATGCATGCGCTGTGGTTTTCGCGGGCATCTTTGCCGCGGGCGCAGCTGCCGGACGCACCGGTTTAGGGCCGGGCGCAAGGTTGAATTTCAGACGCGAAAGATCGAATTTTTTGCCATTCAGAAAAAAATGAAACCCCGCAAGCAGAAATCCGCCCACAAGAATATACAGGGGTATGATATAGTGTAACGCGTAGTCGCGGCCCATGCCTGCGAGGTATTCGCTGAATTGAGCGCGCCTGAGGCTGAGCGCAACGATACGCAACTTGCGGCGTTTACTTTCCCAGACATGCATTTCGTAACCGGGTACCGGGCTTTTGCCGGGTTCGAAAGCGCGTGTATCCAGGAATATCTTATACTCGCCCGAGCTCATACGACGCGCGTCGTACATCGCGCCCAAAAAGCCGCCGCGCAGGTCACTGATCTTGAGCGCCGCGGCGTGCGGATTTTCTTTAAATACCGCAGGCAGGTTATCGACGAGTTGCGACAGGGCAAAATGCGAGGCGGCTGCGAGCGTCAGGCGCTCGTCGAGTTCGGCTTTCTTATAAGAAGAGGTTTGCAGGTAATGCGTGAAAAGCACTGCCACGCCCGCTAACAGATAACAGGCTGCATAGATACTGTAACGTTTGACGAAAGCCATTGGGGTGCAGTGAGCCTCCCTTTGAATATCGGCCAAAAGGGGGCCAAACTTTGACTTTCAGGCGGGGATGCCCGCCCTGATTGTTACTTTTTTTTCTTAGAAAATTCGGCGATCAGCTCGTCTGAGGTATAGACCATGACAAGTTTCCATTTTTTGGATTTTTTACCGAAGACCAGGTTACCGAGCCGAACCGTACCTTCGCCCGCATCGGTCGGTAACGCGCCGCGCACCACCTGAGACGAGACATAATCTTTCTCGGTCTGCTTGAAATTCTTAGGATTCATGCCCGACGGCTGGTTCGCGATCTTCGGCAGAACTTTGGGGAACTGTTTTTCGGTGATCTTGATTTCCGGAGAATCGTCGAGCGTACCCTTGAGCCGCAGCGGAAAATGCACCATCTCGGCGTCGACCATTGTCGCATGGTCTGCGGTCTTGAGAAGACCTGCGAACTTGCCGATGAAATCCTTGAGCTCGTCGTTACCCTTCGCCGCGACTAACGCCGAAGCACAAAAGAGTAATACCGCTAACTTTTTCATCCGAGTAAGATTTTACCGATGGTCATGAGCTGCATAAAGCTCGTGCCTTCGTAAATCTTGCCGATCTTGGCGTCGCGGTACAGTTTTTCGACGGGATAATCTTTCACAAAACCATAACCACCGAAACATTCGACCGCAAGCGAAGCCACACGCTCGGCGACCTGGCTCGAGTGATATTTTGCCATCGCGGCTTCTTTGACGAAATCTTTACCCGCGTCTTTCAGGCGCGCGGCGTTATAGACCATGAGCTTCGCGGTCTCAACGTCGATCGCCATCTGCGCAAGCTGAAACTGCATGCCCTGAAAAGAGGCGATCGGTTTGCCGAACTGGTTGCGGGTTTTTACGTAGTCGACGGCGTGGTTCAATGCCGCTTCGGCAAGGCCCACCATCTGTGCACCGATACCGATGCGGCCTTCGTTCAAGGTTTCGATCGCAACCTTATAACCTTTGCCCTCTTCGCCCAAAAGATTCTCGAGCGGCACTTCACAGTCTTCGAGCACCAGCTCGCAGGTCGATGACGCACGGATACCGAGCTTGTTTTCTTTCTTCGAAACTGAGAAACCCTTAAAACCGCGTTCGACGATAAAGGCCGTGATGCCCTTATAGCCCTGTTCAGGGTTCAGGTTCGCAATGATAATAAAGATGTCGGCTTCGCCGGCGTTGGTAATCCACAGTTTTTGGCCGTTGAGAATATACTTACCGTCTTTTTTGACGGCCTTGGTTTTGAGGGCAAAGGCGTCTGAGCCGGATGAACTTTCAGACAAGCAGTACGACCCCACTTTACCGGTTGCGAGTTGTGGGAGATATTTTTTCTTCAGCGCGTCAGAACCCCAACGCATGAAAGCGTTGTTCACGAGCGTGTTTTGCACGTCGACCATGACGCCAACCGACGGGTCGACCTGCGAGATTGCCTGCACGGCGAGAATCGCAGTGAAAAAAGAGGCCTCTGAACCTTCGAGGCTCTGCGGCACTTCGATGCCCATGAGCCCCATTTCGAAGAGTTTTTTGACGATATCTTTATTCACCTGCTGCGCTTCGTCCATCGCCGAGACATGCGGGGTGATTTCTTTTTTAGCGAAATCTTTAATCGCGTCGAAATAAGATTGTTCTTCGTCCGAAAGAATGGTTAATGCTGACATGGGTAAATCTGCGGAATTCAAACCGCGTGAAAAGAATTATCGCTATAGAAGCTACCCGTAGCGCAGCGGGATCAGAGATTGGGTATCCGACCGGATGCGCACGCCGGTTTCGGGAACCGACGTGCCTGATAGCCCGGTGTATTCGCTTATTTGATAAGATTTTCCCAAGGGGTACCCTTCAGCTGTTCTTTCAGTGCCGCAAAGTGCCGGCTCTGGAAGCGCTCCCCGGGCATATACGCGCTGGTACTCATCTCAGAGAACTTCGATGAACTCATTACCCCACCGACAACGGCTTCATAAACACCGAGGTGTAAAAAGCCCCCTTTGCAGGTGCCCTTGTATGAAGACGGTAGTGTACCGTGCTTGCCAGGCAGGGGATTTTTTTCCGTAACGAGCGCTGGCTCGCCATAGGTAACCAGGCACTTATTACCCACTCCCCAGCATGAATCGCCGCTTTTTTTCATCTCGGCAAGCGCCAGGTACCGTATCTCAAAAGCGCCCGCGGGTACCAGCGCATAGAAGACGCTGGCATCGAGAGCACCTGCCCCTTTGAAGACCAGCGGGGAAGATTTATCTCCCGCAACGATCGTACCAGCGTACCCATTGCCTGCCTCTTTCGTGCCGTCGACGAGCCCGGTCACAAGACAGGTATTTGCGGGATTTGCTCCCTGTACCGCGGCCAAATCATTGGCATTAATCACCGGGTCAGAGGCGCCGCCTCCCATAAGTGTTGCGCAGTAACTCAGCGAGAGAGCAGCGACTGCGATAAGCATATTTTTTATTTGTTTCATTCCATCCTCCTGAAAAAAGTGTCGGGGAGTTTACCGATTTTTAGCGCAATGTCAATACCCAGAATTGGGTATTAGTTGAGATGTTTACGGTGCCGGTAAACCGCTTCAGCCCGTGAATTTACTTTAAGCTTTCGATAAATATTCTTTATGTGCGTGTGCACCGTATGAACGCTGATACCGGCGATCTGTGCGATATCTTTGTATGAGTATCCCTCGGACAACCGTGCTAATATCGCGCTCTCCCGCTCGCTCAGCGGATTTTCAGGCGAGCCTTCGGGCTCAGATTCTTTACGGACAACCAGTTTACCAAAGAAACCTGCAACCTTACGCGCAATGCCATAAGACATCGGTGCACCGCCCGCTTCTAATTGGCGCAAAGCTTCGGTTAACTCGACCGAATTACAGCCTTTCAGCAAATAACCCGAAGCCCCCGCCTGTAAGGCGCCAAAAATTTCGTCCCCGCCATCGTAGATGGAGTGAATGAGTATCTCACCTTCGGGGTTTGCTTTTTTTACAGCCTTTACGGCGCCGGCGCCTGAAAGGCCAGGTAAGCCCAGATCGAGAATGGTTAACCAAATATCACCCCGCGCGAGAAAAGGCAGCGCGTCTTCGCATTTTTGAAAAGTCGCCTGCAGAGTATAACCGGTATTTTTGCGTAACCTTTCTGCGAGCGCCTTATTGACCTGGCCGTCGTCTTCGATGATGATAATTTTTCTGGCCAACGGCCGCAAAGTCACGAACGCCCGGATTGAAAACTCAAAATTACGGCGACACCTTTCTTCGGACGCGTAAACAGACGCACGCGGCCTTTCAGGCTTCGTGCCCGGGCAGCCAGGTTTCTCAGGCCGTGCCCCTTTGACCGTACTGTTTTTTGAAGCCCCGCGCCATTATCCGCGATCAGCAGACGTATCCAGGACCCGCGTTGCACTAATCGGACGACAAGTTGCGAAGCCGCGCTATGACGCATCGCATTCGCTAACGCTTCGAATGCAAAACGCTGCATGTGAAAAGCAACGCGCGCAGATACGATGACCGGGGCCAAATCGACCTCCAGCTGCATTTTACAGACCGCCGCGATTTCCCGGGCACGATCTTCGATATGACCCGCGAATTTCTGCGGCAACTCCGGATCGATATCGTCGAGGTCGAGCAAGTCGCGCAGGCTGCGGGATATCCCCGTGACCCGCTCGCGCAACTGCTGCATCGGCTTACTTTTCGCATCTGCGGTTTTCATCATCAACAGGGTCAGGTCAGAGCCGATAATATCGTGCAGTTCGGCAAATATCTGATGCCGTTCCCGTTTTAACTCCGTAGCAAATGCCTGACGCTGGTTTTCATTTTCTTCGCGCAGGCGGCGGTAACGATCCGCGAGCGCAAAACTAAAGATTACCGCCTCGGCCACGATGGTCAAAGGCAGGGCATAATAGAGCAGCGCGTTGACCGCATAGTTATCCGCATCGACCTTTAACAGACGCGTCAGAATAAAGAGGGGAATCATCAGCATCGAAACCAGCGTCGCGGCCATAAAATAGCCCGCCGAAGGTCTGCGTAACCGAATCGAGCGGTATGCATGTACGAGAATTACCACTTCGACCGGAAAGGTAAGGGTCAGCAGAATCTGATTTGTATACGGCTGGGGGGTGAAAACAGCGGGTATCGCCAGGAACAGAAATGCGGTACCGGCATATTTCAGAATATTCCGGGTAAATCCTGTCGCGATTTGAGTGAAACGTTCGGTGAAAATCATGAAAAACCCGTGAATGAGTAACGAATTTGCGGGCAGAATGCGGGAATCCCATTCCGGGTGATTCGGCAGCATGTATTTCGCGAGAAAACCGCCGTTGTTGAGTTCAAAAATCAGCCAGGAGAGAATATACGTCGAATAGTGCAGATAACTGCGGTCTCTGAGGCTCAGGAAAAGAAAGAAATTAAACAGAATCAAGACCGCCTGCGCCCCGAAGATAAATCCCGCGATGATCTGGTCGAGACTTTCTTTCTCCGCCACGGATTTTCCGGTTTTAATGACGGGGTTAAAATAAATCGTCGTTGAACTTTTCACCCGCAGGTAGAGATCGATGGGCTCGGTATCGACGGGTAAGGGTGAAGCGAATTCGCGTAAGCCTCCATAGCGGCTGACAAAAGGCCGCGCCTGCCCCATGAGCCGTTTCTGCAAAAGTCGTCCATTCTTGACAAAATAAAAATCTACGTAATGCAGAGCAAAATTACCCAGCATCAATAGCAGAGGCTCTGCCGTATCTTTTTGATAGCGGTAACGGAAATGAAACCAGAGTGTTTTTCCGGTAAAACCCCGGTGAATAGAATTTTTTTCTTCGTAACGAAAATCTCTGCGCCCGATAATCTCGGATAATCTCAAAGCGCCGGTTTCATCGGTGAGAAATCCTACATGCGGGGCGGCATTGATCGTTTTCGCAGTTTCCGGATTCAGAGAGAGTGTCTGCAATTCACCGCTGCGCTCAGATGCCGGCACGCCACCGGCGATCGGCGCCTCTTTTTTTGCGCAGGCAGGCAGAAACAATAACGCGAAAAACAGATTTTTCCAGGACACCGGAAGCCGGGAAAGCGTAATTTACGCAGAGGAAAAGCAAATTTTCCGGTTTAGCTAAAAACCCAAAACGCGCGGCAACTCGGCGACAGAAGGCAGCAACAAATCGGGTTTTATCGCCGACTCGCGTGCGTAATCTTCGCGGTATTTACCGGTTTGCACGAGAATGCCGCGCATACCTGCGTCCTGACCGCCGCCGATATCAGAATCGATATCGTCGCCGACGATGGCGACATGATGCGGCGCTAACCCCAGCTCGTGCAGCGCAATGTTGAAGAAAGCGGGCGAGGGTTTACCCATAATCGTCGCACGTTTGCCGGTTGCGTATTCGATGCCGGTCACAAAAGCGCCGATATCCATCTGTAATCCCTTTTCGGTCTGCCAAAAGCGGTTTTTGTGAAGCGCAATCAGATGCGCACCCTTGCGCACCAGGCCAAAGAGCTCGTTTAAAAGATCGTAACTCCAGCGGTTGCCGATGTCGCCGACGACGACCACGTCGGGAAATTTTTCGTCGGCCGTAAATTCGGCAAAATCGCCGCGCACACGGTCGTCGACGACAAACAGGCAGCGCGGGTTTTTCATACGGCGCAACGCAACAATAGCCGCCGAAACCGCACTGAGTATCTCACCCGCAGAGACGTTAAAACCGAGCGCCGTCAGGCGGCTATGCAGGCCCTGATGCGATTCCGTCGTCGTATTAGTGATAAAGCGCAGCGGCAGGCCACGCTGCCTGAGCAGCGCGACCGTCTCGATCGCCCCTGGAATCACTTCTTTACCGACATAGAGCACGCCATCGATGTCGAAGAGAACGCCCTGGATAGAATCGAGGATTTGCATGCCGTTACCTTTCATAGCGGCGCCGGTAGCGCGCGTCAAGCCATTGGCAAGATTCATGCCAAAAGCGAGGGCTTGCCCGCCTAAGGCAGTACGGCAACACGGCTCATGGCTGAAAAACCGATTCTGACGCAGGTGCACGAGGCCGGCGACGGCAAAATTTTCCAGATCACGATGAACCGGCCCGAAGTGCACAACGCGTGCAACGGTGAAATGGCGAAATATTTTCTCGAAGCGTGGATGCACTTTCGCGACGATAACTCTCTCACGGTGGCTGTCTTACACGGTGCCGGCGAAAAATCTTTCTGTGCGGGCGCCGATCTGACCGCGCTCGAAACACTCGCCAGCGGGCTCATGGCGGCTGACAAACCCACAGCCAACGAGCTCGAAAACTACGCGCAGAATAACCCGGGGCCGATGGGCGGCAGCCGCATCATACAGCATAAGCCCGTAATCACGGTCAGCCACGGGTATACTTACGCGGGTGGTCTTGAGTTATTTTGCCATGGGCATATCCGTATTGCCGAACCGCAGGCGCTGTTCTCTGTTGCCTGCCGGCGCTGGGGTGTGCCGTTGGTCGACGGTGGCACCGTTTATCTGCCGCGGCTTCTGAACTGGGGTACTGCCCTACCGCTCATCATTACCGGGCAGCGCATTCGCGCGCAGCGTGCTTACGAGATCGGTTTGGTCTGGGAGCTTGCGAAAAAAGGCAAAGGTCTGGAGCGTGCTCTCAAACTCGCGCAGCAGATCTGTGCGGCGCCGCGCGACGCGCTCATGGCCGACCTGGCGTCGGCGCTGCATGGTTCGCATTTGCCCCTCAAAGAGGCGCTGACCCTGGAGGCGCGCAACCTTTACCCGGTGGCGACGAGCGAGAGCATGAAAAAGGGCGTTGCGCGATTTAACAGCGGCGAAAGATTCTGGGTTACTTGATTTGAGTCACGCGCCGCAGGCGTATCGCCAGGCAAACACAGACGAGAATGCTGACGAGCGCACCAAAAAAATCGCGGCGTAAACCCGCAATCGCCGCCTTCACTACACTCATCGCTTCGGGACCCTCGCGCAACACCGTGAGAAATCCGTCGGCCGTCGAAGCCAGCTCCATGACACCCATGCCGATCGCTATGTAGAGTAACGGCAGACTGTCTTTTCTGAGCACCGTCAACAGGCAGCAAACCGCACAGACGATATAAAATAACATCCAGTGAACCGGGTCGGGGTTGCTGAAGTAGATGATGGCCGCGAAAGTAAAATAAGCCACGAGCACGATCGCGGTAATCTTAAAAGCGATCGCACGCGGTGTGTTTTGTGAAGCGGCGGCAGGCATCAGATTCGCTTACAGGTTTGCGATCAGTGCATCCGCAAACTCGGAGCACTTGATCTCTTTCGCGCCATCCATGAGACGCGCAAAATCGTATGTTACGGTTTTCTGCGCGATGGTCTTTTTCAGCGCCGCGATGATACTGTCGGCGGCTTCAACCCAGCCCAGGTAACGCAACATCATTTCTCCCGAGAGAATCACGGAAGCGGGATTCACCTTATCGAGACCGGCATACTTGGGGGCAGTACCATGCGTCGCTTCAAAGACAGCGGCACCGGTAGCATAATTGATATTCGCGCCGGGGGCGATGCCGATACCCCCGACCTGCGCCGCTAATGCGTCGGAGAGATAATCGCCGTTCAGGTTCAGCGTCGCAATGACGTCGTATTCTTTCGGCCGCAGCAAAATCTGCTGTAAGAACGCGTCGGCAATCGCGTCTTTAATAAGTATTTTACCGGTCGGGGGATTTCCCCCGCATTCTTCCCAGGAAACAGTTTCATTCGGGAAATATTTGCGCGCCGTCTCGTAGCCCCATTTACAGAAATACCCTTCGGTAAATTTCATGATATTGCCTTTGTGCACCAGCGTAACGGATTTTCGCTTGTTGGCAATGGCGTAGGCGATCGCCGCCTTAACGATGCGTTCGGTGCCTTCGCGCGAGACTGGTTTTATGCCAAAAGATACCGTATCGGGAAAACGCACTTTGTCTGCGAGCCCCGTCTCTTCGAGCACTTTCGCGATTTTTTTCGCGCCTTCGGTACCCGGCTCAAACTCGATGCCTGCGTAGATATCTTCGGTGTTCTCGCGAAAAATGACCATGTCGACATCTTCGGGGCGCTTCACCGGCGAGGGTACGCCGTCGAAATATTGCACGGGCCTGACACAGGCATAGAGATCTAACATCTGGCGCAGCGCCACGTTGACCGAACGGATACCGCCGCCGACAGGTGTCGTCATGGGGCCCTTGATAGCAACCTTGTATTCGGCAAGGCAGGTCAGTGTTTCTTCAGGCAGCCAGGTATTCAGCGCATAGACGGTGCTGGCTTTTTCACCGGCATAGATCTCGAGCCAGCTAATCTGCCGTTTACCGGCATAGGCTTTCGCAACCGCGGCATCGATAACACGCACGCTGGCTTTCCAGATATCCGGGCCCGTACCATCGCCCTCGATAAAGGGAATCACGGGTTGATCTGGTACGTGAATTTTTCCCTCTTTAATGGAGATCTTTTCGCCCGTTGCCGGGATCCGGATCTTCTCGTAGCCCATCCGGCAGGACAGCCCTTTGAGACACTCTGTAAATCGAAACGAGACCTCGATTCTAACCTGCCCTAAGATTCAAGTTCTAAATGCAACGTTCTGTCCTTCGCTGACCTAAGCCGCATTTTCCGGTAGTTTGGGCGTTTGCGCCAACTACCGGAGAATTGCATGCGTCCGAAATTTCGCCATCTTACCCT
>JAFLED010000144.1 GCA_017302045.1 Spirochaetota bacterium | reverse complement strand
CCACTTTAGCTGCATCTTCTAAAGAGAAAATATCCTCTAAAATTATAATAAATTCATCTCCACCTATTCTGGCTACAGTATCTTCCTCACGTACACAACCTTTAAGACGTTCTGCTACAGCTTGAAGGTAAAAACCGTCGATGCCGCGCTTTGGGTAGATTTCATCGCCTGCGGCAAGGCGGTAGGCGCCGACAACTTCGAGAGCGGCTTCGTCCCAAAGTACGATGTGCAGGTACCAGGCATCGAATTCGTCGAGATCGATTTTACGCCCGGTGCCTTCGCCGACTTTACGGAAAGTGAGTTCGCGCAACCGCCCGATTTCGCGCATGAGTGCAGGCGCGGCTTCGTGGCGTACGAGCAGTATTTTGATTTTATCGTCGGTTTCGCCCAGAATTTCGGCGGCCGCGATATCATTCAGTATCTGTTTTTTATCGGTCGGATGCACTATGTTCTTAGTCGTCTTAAACGTGCCCGCCTTACCACGACCAGTTAAATAAACGTGCTTGCGCAGTAGCTTCGCCGCCGCGCCCGCTTTAATTCCTTTCAGCGATTCGGGCTGAATCGGGTGCGAGATCGCGAGTGAAATCGCACGGTGGCGCTGGCTCACCAGTTCGCAGTCGAGGGCTATATCGCTGTAGAGCCCTGCCATGGCGGTCCACAGATAATGCGAAAGCCGGTTTTTTGCTGCGATGAAGATCGGTAAAACGGGGACATCCGCATGTGTCGCCAACTGAACGACAGATTTATGCCATTCGCCGTCGGTGATTTGGCCAATACCCCAGTGCCGGGTTTTTGCGGGGAAAACAATCACCGCCTTTTCGGCCATGAGCGCGCGGTGAATTTTGCGTACCGCGGCATAGGCGCTGGGGCGGTCATTGCGGATGATGTCTGCGCCCTCGGGCAGATATTCGCTGAGATTGTCGGCGACGATCACGACGTCTTTACGTATTTCTGTGACGACGGTATAAAGTACGACGAGATCAAGGAAAGCCAGCGGGTGATTGGCGACGACCAGAAGGCGCCCCTGCGCTGGTATGCGCTCGCGATCCCTGAGGCTCAGGACTATTTTAAGGTCGATTTCATCGCGAATCTTCTCTGCGGTGTCGGCAAAATTCTGCGCCGGGCGGCGCATGAGTTCGGTGCGTAATTTTTGGAAAGTGCTCGAATAGACGAGGTCTTGTAGCTTTGTCATAGTTTTACATTTAGTAAAATAACTAAATGAGTCTGGCTGTCAAGCTTTTCTGCGCCTGGTCAAGCCCGAACGACCGTAATCACATTCCCGGTGAGAAAAATCCCGGCTCGCCTGGTATTTCTTTAGTAGGAGATACCTATGCAATGTCAAAAACAACCCCGCTTTCTGTCCGGTAAAACGATCGCCATTAGCCGCCTCCTCGAGATTCGCCTTGCGCCCGGCCACTGGAATCGTATCAAGTTGACCATGCTTCTCCGCCGTCGCACTTATTCTACCATCACCCGCTATTGTGCTTTGCGTCTTGCCCGAAAGTGCTCGTTGCACTGGACGGCCCGGTTGCGCGAGGCGGAAGCCCGCGTTAGGGATACCAACAGCGTTGCACTCGAGATGCACCGACATCTTATGTGTCTTTATGGCGAGGATGAAAAAATTATCCGTTTAGCGGCGCTTGAGCTGGGTTTAACGATTTCAGCCTTTGTTCGTCTGTCGCTAGAGCTATTCCTGCCGACGCTGGCTATGGAAAAACATAGCTGGAGGTACGTGACAAATGCACAACTGACAGCAGAGGGCATTCGTATTACGGAAAAAATACAAATCTTCGCCGTAAACGCCGGCACGCGGCCCTTTTACCGCAACCTCAGTTGCGAATACTTCGACGTCGAAAGCTACTGGTAGTCCGCAAACCCAGGATAGACGCTATGGAGCCGAACGCAGGAACTCACGCCGTGCTTTGCGTTTACTGTAAAGATGAATAAAATCCCAAAGCAAGGCGCGGTGTGCCTTAAGGTAGGCTTTACGGCTTTCGCGCGGGGGATTAAAAATAGCTTCACGACTAAAAAGGCGGCGCGGGCTTTTGCGCAGTTCATGCCAGGTGCCGACCTCGAGCGTGAAGGGCATAAACAGCGAGCGGCGCTGCGGCTTTTGCTGCAGAGTCTTGTCCTGAAAGGCAAGCAGGGCGGCATCCCACAGATCGCCGTGTGTCTGGTAACTTTTCGCCATCGGTTCAATACGGTACATGCCATGGCGCTCGCGCAGGGTATCGGCGACGCTGAGGATTGCTTGCTCCTGGAATACGGGTTTGGTCGTGTATGAGTAGGGCCACCAAAAAAAGTTCTCCGAGCCATAGCCCGAATGGATGTCGAGCGCGAGGTGCACCCGCCGGCGGCGGCGTAAAAAGTCTTCACGCAAGAAGCGGAAAAGCGCCCGCGTCTCGCGCTGTTTAGTGTGGCCACGAAAATACGGCAGCGCGCCCGAGAGCTTATGCCCGCCGAAAAATGGCAGCGCCTTTTCTGCTTCGACGCCTGAATTGCGGTTGAGGTCTATCCCCCTTGCATTCGAGCGCGTGAGGTTCGCAACCCCGGCGGGATTCAGAATTGGTATCGAGTAGACGCCGAATTTACCCGCGAGCAGGTCGGGCGAATAATGGCGGCCCTGGGGGTCGACGAGCCGGCTTAGAATATCGAGGTGAATACGAACGCCGATTGTCTCGAGGCCATGTACGCCCGAAACGATCAGCGGGGCGTGTTTTCGGAATGCGGATTTATGGCCGATTTCGAGCAGATAGATCGGCCAGCGCTGGCCTTTCTTTGAGGGCGACGAATAGTCGAGTTGTTTTATGCGGATGAGCCCGTTGCTGTTCCTCACGAGCCGAAAGATGCGGCGTTGCCAGCGTTCGAATCTGAGAATCTCGGTGGTAAAGGACATCGCTGTGCGGAGAATCCAGCACTTTTGACGATTCGTCAATTAACGAAATATTGTTGTTGGCTTACCCCTGCGTCGATAATAGCTAGAGCGTCGGAGTGCTTTTGATTCTCTGGCTTTAGACCATGCGGCGGCTATTTCTCCCCCTGTTTTACTTCGTGGCGAATACCCTGTCGTTTGGTGCCGCCGCGGCTTCGAGCGCCTTGTATGCGGGCATTCTTACCTTCGTATTCATTCTTTATTATAGTTATGCCATTAAGTTACCGGCGATGGATGAATTGCTGATTGTCGTTTCGGCCGCGGCGATTCTGACAACCGTTGTCCACGGTGCCTGGTTCGGTGTTTTTCATAAGCTGCGCTTTTCCGGTATCACTCGCTCGATGCGCAATATGAACCGGGGTATTGTGCGCGGGTCGACCTGGTTCAAAATCGATATTCGTCAGAATCTCAATGCCGACGAATACCGGCTTTTACACCGCCAGCTCTGTTACCTGCCGCGTGAAAATGCTTTCATGTCAGTAGCGATGGTGCTGGTGATCATCTCTGCGGTGACGTTTTATCTCATCCGTTGGCAGAATTATCCGCTGATCAACCTGATTCAGGTTGAGGTGATCGCTCTCATTGCCGGGTTCATCCATTCGGGATTTACGGCCGTCATCACCGAACTCGTCACCGGCGAGATGCGCACGCGCGTTAAGCAGATCATGTATGAGAAAAAGGTGGAATTCACCGAGATTGCACTCTCGACGGTGCGCTCGAAGATTCTCTTTTTCATTCTTATCATGGTCGCAACGCTGTTTGTTTCAAATTTCATGGTCTACTACAACGTCGAGTTTTCGGTGATGATCCGCTTTTCGGTGTTTGCGATTTTTGTCGCGGCGACGATGGCGTATATGCTGTTTTCGATTGTTTTGCAGTCGCTGCGCGAGATCGAGGCGACGTCGAAAAGTATCAAAGAAGGCAAAGATGCCATGCTTTTTCCGCAGGCGCTCGACGACGAATTTATCAACGTGGCGACGGGGCTCAATACCGCAACGACGACGATACGCGATTATCAGCATAACCTCGAGCGCAAGGTCGAAGAGCGAACGCTCGAACTGACGCAGGCGAACGACGCGCTGCATGCGAAAGATAAACTGATCCAGATGGAGCTTGATTTCGCCTCTGAGATTCAGAAGGGTATTATTCCTGCGCGCATCGAAGAATGGAATGGACTGAAATTTTTCGGTTATTATAAACCGATGGAAAAGGTCTCGGGCGATTATTACGATGTTTTCCCGACGCATGGTAACCGGCTCGGTGTGCTGATGGCCGACGTTTCGGGCCATGGTGTGCCCGCGGCGCTCATTACGACCATGGCGAAAGTCGCTTTCGCGCGCGCCGCGCAGAACACGCATTCGCCGGCGCAGACGTTTCGTGAAGTCAACGACCAGCTGATCGATATTGTTACCACGCAGGATTACCTCACTGCTTTTTACCTGACGATCGATGAGACGCATCATTTTTATTTCGGGAACGCTTCGCACCAGCATGCGAAGATTATTCGCGCCGAAGACCTGAGCGTCGAGTCTCTCGATACCGACGGTCTTTTCGTCGGCGCAATGCTCGAGGCAAGCGACAGTTATGGCGAAAAAGAAGCCCGGCTCTTCGCGGGCGACCGTCTCTTCCTGTACACCGACGGCCTGATCGAAATACGTAATAAAGACGATCAGGAGTTCGGCAATCAGCGTTTCGATGCTCTGCTGGTGGCGGCGAAAGATTTACCAGGGGATAAAGCGGTGCCTTTCATCATCGACGAGGTTTTTCGTTTCGCCGAAGGGAATAAGCCCAACGACGATATTTCGATTCTGATGATCGAAGTGAACCGCGAATATTCGCGGTTTCTGCAGATCGCGGCGCGCGCCTACCAGAAGATCGAGCAGGGGGATAAACAAACCGGGGCGAAGTTGCTCGACGAGGCCATTAAGCTCTATGGTAAAAACCTGCTTTCGCTCAAAACAGCAGGTGCGCTCAATTTCGACCTCGGCCGTGTTGAAGTCGCCGAGCGTTATTTTAAAGCATACGCGGATATCAGCCGGCAAAATGCCGAGGTGTTCTTTTATCTGAGTTCGATTGCGATATTAAAGAAGAATTTTGAGCTGGCTGAAGAGTTTGCGCGCGAAGCCATCAACCTGCGCTCCAACTACGCGGTGGCCTTCAATAACCTTTCGATCGCGTGCCTGAATCTCGGAAAATTTGCTCTGGCGCGTTTTGCCATCGAAAAGGCGCTGTCTTTCGAGCCCGAAAACGATGAAATGAAGAAGAACGCCGCGCGTTTAGAAGAAATTCTCAATAAAAATCAGTAGCCGTCCTACGGCCGCCGCGCGTATTAGCAGTATGGTGCGCATTGCCTCTTTTCTGTTTGTTTTTTTGGTCTTTCTCTCCGGGGAAGGTCTTTTTGCGGTGCGTAAATTTGCTCTCATCGTTGGGTCTAACTATAAAGGTTCCGAAATCAGCCCATTGAACCTCTGCGAAAAAGACGCAGAGGTCATGAAGCAGTCGATCGTCAAAACGGGTAATTTCGACGCTGCGAATGTAAAGGTGTTACTGGGTAACCAGGTCACGCGCGAAAATGTGCGCTCGTCGATTGTCGACTGGCTGGGCAACCAGGTCAAAGAGGGCGATCAGGTCTTTTTCTTCTTCGCGGGGCATGGCCAGTTTTTCCGCGATCCCGCGGCGAAAAACGGCATGCGCAATTTCATTATCATGTTTCAGCGCCCGCATGTATCCGACGACGAGCTCTCTGAGTGGTTTGGCAAACTCAAGACCAAAAAGGCGGTCATTATTCTCGATTGCTGCTTCTCGGGGGGCATAGCCAAAAAAGGAGCGGCGACGCGCGGTGCGGGCAATGTACCGATACCTGCGGGGCAAGACTATGCCGTGCTGCAAGATCTGGAAAACGTACACTTTCAGAACAAGGTGGTGATTTCTTCGGCCGACGACAACGAAACCGCGATTGAAATCGGTAAACCGATTGAGCATGGTATCTTCACGTATTTTTTCAGTAAATCCATTTTAGAGGCCGACCTCAACGGCGATAAAAATATTACCGCATACGAGGCTTTCTATAAAGCACGCAACGAAACCACGAAGCTGGCGCAGAAGGCTAACCATAAGCAAGTGCCGCAGATTTCGGGCGACGCTTCGGGTTTTCTCTTCGTCGCGGCTGCGGTAGCGCCACCCGCACCCGAGCCGGTGTTACCGCCGGTTCCGATTCCACCACCCGACCCGGTTGTGCCTCCTGTGACTCCCGACGAGCCGCAGAACCCGACGAATAAAAAAACCGGTACGCTGATCATTAAGACGACTTACAAACAAGAGCAGATTGCGGGTGGGGTTACGATCTATATCGACCAGAATGAATTTCCGTTCAGCACACAATACGTAGATTTCGGCGCCTGGGGAAAAACCGCTCAGTTCACGCTGGCAAAAATACCCAGCGGCGTACACAATGTGACGGTAAAAGCCTCGGGTTATCCCGACCAGATCATCAAGACAGGTATTGAACCCAATGGCACAACGACCGAGACCATTACCTGCGGGCTTGCCGGCAAAGGAGCCATCGCCGGCAAGGTTTATCTCGAAAATTTCGATACGGGGGCCGAGGGTTTTATTGTCTTTATCAAACCCTTGCCGAATTTCAAGCAGCCCACGGCGACGAGCCGCAAGGACGGCAGTTTCGCTTTTACGGAGGTTAAACCCGGTCGTTACACTGTGTTTCTCCGCGGGTCATCCAAAGCCTTAATCAAGCAGTACGATCAGGAAATTACGGTTGAGGCAGATAAAATCACCAACCTCGATATTGTACTCAGAAATATATTCGCGAAATAGCTACGCTTCGGTTTCGTCTTTTTCGTAGTCGATCGATTCTGTCGCGGAGTCGCCGACTACGATGAAGTCGATCTGGTCGATGACTTCGTTTTCGAAAGCGACTTTCAGGCGGTATTCGCCTTCTTCGAGTTGTTTGTAGTGATCGATGAGCATACCCTGGCCTTCGGCGATGGTGCGGTTGCGCAGATCGATCTCCTGATAACCGAGGCTCTTTTTTTGCAGCGAGATGCCGTAGAACCGGCCCATTTTGGCTGAAAAAGGGCGATAAGCATACCAAAGAACGTCGTCGCGTTCAAAGATGGGCTTGGTGGCGGGTTTTACGAAGCGCTGCGGTTGAAAAAAGTGCTGCTCTAGCACCGGCAAATTGGTGTGATCGGCGACCGTGAAGGCAAACTGTCCATGGCCCCTGAAAAATCCGCAACCCGAAGAGATAAAAACAAGCAATAACAGTATGCCGCGCATACTGTTATTTTCGGATTTATTTCTCTACCGCTAAATAGCCTTGTCCGTCTTTAACGACACCGGGAGCTGCGATGCTAGGCCATTCGAGCGTGTGTCCGCGCTGCGAATAAACGGCGCGCAGCGTGACATGCCGGATGTCCTGCATAAACAGCGGCAGCTTGATTCGGCCGTTTTTGCCCCACGAATTTTTCTGGATTTCAATCAGCGGGTGGGCTAAGGCGACCTTGCCGCCGCCGCTTTTATGCGCCGGGAAGCCGGGTTTGTACAGGCGCACCGTAGGGATATCCTTGGTAAGTTTCAGTTTTTTTGCCATATCGGCCGCGCTGATATCGGTGAAGGCGAGCGTCAGAACTACGCGGGTTCCGAATTGGCCACGGTTGACGATTTCTATAAGACTTTGTTCCCCGGCTACGGAGAAAGTTTCGAAATAAGGAAAAATCTCATCGCTGCCGACGGGAATCCAACGAATGCCATTAAAACGGTAGTTGACCTTGCCGAGAGATAACAGCTCATCGTGGGGTTTCTCTTCGATTTTGGCGACCTTCACGCTCGCGGTGTCGGCGATTTTGGGAGTGAATTCCTGCATGAACTCTTTCGCGTCGAAAACGTTGATGGTTTTTTCGGCGCCGCCATACGTAACGAGAATCTGGGATTTCTTATTGCCGATGCCGATAAAAAACACCTTGGGGTCGGCGATGAGCTGCGGCCACTCGTACTGGCGCAGCAGAGTAAAACCCTTATCGCTCGGGGTAAAAACAGCGAGCCGCGTTTTTTGGCCGGCCTCGAAAAGGGTGACGTCTTCGAACGAAGCGCTTTCGTCGAGCTGGTATTTCTTCTGTACGATGATTTTCTCGGCCTTGACTCCGGTCAGCTGTTCTATTTCACCCTTGGAAACATGCGCATTCTTTTTACAGCCGAAGGCAAGAAGAGATGCCAGTAAGAAAACCCGTTTCATTGTGCATCCGCATCGGGGGGGCGGGACATCACGCAAAGCCGAAGTTCGGGTAGGTTAGGCTTGACGATGCAGAGCTTGCCGCAGATAGCGAAACATGCGCCGTACCCTGCTGCTGATTTTGTCGATCGCAGGTTTCGCCGCCGTCGGGGCCGCCGAAGAGAAGACTTACCCGGTTCAGGTCGTCGATACCGGTAACGCACTGGAAACGGTTTCACTGGCCAACGACGCCAAGACTACGGAAAAATACACCTGGTTTGCGAGCGATAAGCCGCTCGACCCGCTTAAATTCTCGGCTGAGATGCTCAAGGGCGATAAGCGCAAAGACGCGTGTCCGCCCGATTTTAAGCCCGTTTTTGCCCCGGAGAATCTGGTGAAATATTTCGGTCTGCAGCCGGCAAAAAAGGTTTTCTGGTATTATAAATCCTTCATTGCCCCTTCAGATCCGCGCGCGACGCTCGCGTTGCGGCTGGGTAAGATTAACGATACCGATGAAACCTATCTCAACGGGGTTTTGATCGGTAAAACCGGTGGCACGGCGGTGCACGATCACGCGTGGGATAAAGTCCGCGTCTATGATATTCCTGCAACGCTGTTGAAACCGCTCGAAAAAAACATTCTGCTCATCAAGGTCGAAGTCTATTTCGATAACGAGTACGGCATTATCCGCGATCGTACCGAGATTGGTTCTGCGGCGAAGATGAACCGCGAAATGATCGTCTCTGATATTACCGCGCTGGTTTTTCTCGCCTGTTATTTTACCTTCGGTGCGTATTTTCTTTTTCTTTTTTTACGACGCCCGCAAGAGAAGCCGTATCTCTATTTCTCGGCTTTTATCGTTATGCTGGTGGTATACCAGTTTCTGCAATCGCAGTTGAAACAATACGTCTCCGGCAATTTTCTGGCGCTCAAGCGGGTTGAATATCTCGTTCTGCTCGGTATTTTTCCCGCGTTTTACTTCTACCTGCGCGAATTCTTCCGCATTCAGGCTAATCGTGTCTTTCGATATATTCATTTCGGCGTTTATGCGATGCTGGCGGTGAATGCTGTTGTTGCAGGTGCAGTGCTGTTCGTTTCAGAGCCGCGCCTCTGGGCACGCTGGAACGAGAAGATTCACCTGCAGTTTATCATGCCCGTGTTTCTGCTCATCTGTGTCGCCATCGTCGTTTACCGCATTTTTACCAAAGACCGCGATGCGGTGACGATCATGATCGGCTTGTTGTTTTTGCTCGCGACACTGGTGGTCGATAACCTGGTCTATTACGGCATCATCAATATTCCGCGCGTCAGCAGCTATGTTATCTTCGCCTTTATTATTTCGCTGGCGTTTATTCTGGCGAATCAGTTCGTGCGCG
>JAFLED010000143.1 GCA_017302045.1 Spirochaetota bacterium | reverse complement strand
ACCGCGTCTTAACCGCTGGCGGCATCTACGGTACAGTCGTCGGTGTGAAACCCGAAGAAAATCTTGCGATCATCAAGATTGCCGACGACGTAAAAGTCGAAGTTGCCATCTCAACGCTGAATGGCGTGATCGGCAAAGCTGCTGGCTAATTTCCGATAATTCGGATAACCTCCGGTGAAGCGCGCGTTACTCGTTTTTGTCTGCATGGCTGTGGGAGCTTCGGCTCTCCCGGCCCAGAATATTTTCGACGACGACGCGCTCGAAACCCCGAAAACCACACCCGAGGTGAAGCCGGCTAAAAAACCGGCGAAGAGCGGCGACGAAAGCGCGGCGGCAAAACCCGGTAAAAAAAAGAAAAAAGGCAAGAAAAAAAAGAAATCCGCCGCTAAAGAAACTCTCTCGGCGGATGGCACGTCTTATTCACCTGAAGATATTGCGCGCGCTTCGTATGCCTGGGCGCCCGAAAGCGGCCCCGCAACACTGACAACCTTAGCGCCTGGCATGAAAGGCCAAAGCGCCCCGGCCGCCAAACCCGTGGCGGTCGCGATGAAACCCGAGATTGCCGAAGAGAAGCCGGCGCAACAGGGCGGCGGCTTTAAATTGCCGCAGATACCCCTCACGCAGGTTTTAATTGTCGCCGGGTTCGTAATTTTGTTTCTGATCTACCGCTTTCGCGTCGGCAGACAAATTAAACGTAAAAAATACTGAGGAATTCCCGTGAGTGCACAAGTTCGTTTCTTTTTGATTGTGATTGTTGTAGGTCTATCAGCCGCATTGATCTGGCCCAACATCGGAGAGCGTACCATTCGGCTCTATGCGACCGAAACGCAGGCCGACGGCAGCCCCCTGCCCGCCGCCAAAGGCGATGAAATACTGAAGCGCGCTGAAAAGTATATTGCGGATAACTACAAGGGAAAATACCGCAGTGAGCGCAAAACCGGCAAACCCATTGGTAATCCTAAAGCTGCTGATGAAAACTATCTCAGCATCACCGGTAAATTCGTACAGACCGCGTTTCTGAACGAACTCGGCCGCCTCGAAGGTATCGACGCAAGCCGAGTCGCGCTCGAGCCCATGTGGGTTGAAGAAAATCTCAAGGCGAAACCGTTCAAGCTGGGTCTCGACCTGCAGGGCGGTATGAACCTGGTGCTCGAGGGTGATTTCAAAAAACTCGAAGAACAGCTGAAACGCCAGTATCCTCCTGAACTTGTCGCCCAGACACAAAAACAACTTGAAGCGGAGAAAGACGCGGACAAAAAAAAGGCGCTGCAGAATAAGCTCGATGAAATGAAAAATGCCTTCGATTTCTCGCCGCAACGCCGCAAACAAGACGTCGAGGGTGCTAAGGAAATTCTCAGCTCCCGTATCAACGCAAGCGGTGTTTCCGAACCCCTGATCCGCTTGCAGGGCAACGAACAGATCGAGATTTCACTCCCTGGGGTCGCCAACCCCGACCAGGCCAAAAAGCTCATCGCTTCGACGGCCCGCGTTGCATATCACCTGCACGACCCCGCGGGCGATGCCGGCCGCCTCACGCAAGAAGCGAACCGCGAATTCGCCGAATTTCTGAAACAAGACACCGAATTCAAAAAGCAGGAGTTTCTGCGCAAACTCGAAGCCAAACTTAAATTCCCGAAAAACCTCGGTATCTATCTTTATTATGATAAAAAGGCAAATACACGCGGGATCGGCGAATGGCAGCCCCGTGAATTCATGGTGCTCGAAAACCAGCCAGTACTGACAGGCGATGCGATGAGCCGCACCGTTTATGCAACGGTCGATCCCGAAAAAGGCCAGAACATCGTCAGCTTTGAGCTGACCGCTGCGGGCACAGACACGTTCGCGAAGGTGACTTCTGAAAACAAGGGTAAACTACTGGCGATTCTCATCGACAACCGTATCCGCTCGGCGCCGCAGATCAACGAACCGATTCTCGGCGGCCGCGGCCAGATCAGCGGTAACTTCACAGGGCAAGAGGCGAATGATCTCGCACTCATCATCAAAGAAGGTGCGCTGCCGGTGCCTATGACCATCGTCGAAGAACGCTCCGTCGGGCCGACGCTCGGCCAAGAGGCAATTGACGCGGGTGTAAAAGCGATTCTGATCGGCTTTGTCCTCGTCTTCGCTTACATGTTACTGTATTACCATGGCTCTGGTTTTGTGGCCAGCGTTTCACTGCTCATCAACCTGTTGCTCATGTCGGCGATATTCGCGCTGATGGACTTCACCATCACACTGCCGGGTCTTGCGGGCGTGGTACTGACGATGGGTATGGCGGTTGACTCGAACGTAATTATCTACGAACGCATACGCGAAGAACTTGCGCGCGGTAAGTCGGTTAAACTCGCGGTCGCCGCGGGCTTCGAACGTGCGACGCTGACCATCATCGACAGTAACCTTACGACGCTCATTGCTGCGGTGATTCTCGCATCGAAACTCGGCGTCGGTCCAATTAAAGGTTTCGGTGTCACACTCTTCGTCGGTATCGTGACCACCCTCTTTACCGCGCTCATTGTCACGCGCGCTGTCATGGAATGGCTCGCTTACAGTATCGAAATTAAATCGCTGTCGATCGGTTTCGGCAAGCACCGCAAAGCGGCCAAGCTCGCCGGGGGTAAAGTATGAATTTCCATGTCATGAAGTTTCGCTGGTTTAACCTTGGTTTTTCCACGATTTTACTCGTGGGTCTTCTGGTGCTCACATTCCAGAAATTCGGCGGCTTTGCTATGAGTATCGACTTTGCCGGCGGCATCAAGCTCGAGCTGAAAAAAGGCGAAGGATTAACCGCCGAGAGTCTGCGCTCGTTCTTCGAGAAAGAAAAGATCAGCGCCACAGTACAGCTCGTCGACAAAGCCTCGGGCGACCGCATGAAGATCGAGATCGGCGGCAAAACACAGCAAGATCTCACCGCGCGAGCCGAAGCGGCACGCAAAGAACTCGATGAAGCGAAATACCCGGTAAACGCCATCGATTATACCAAATACCTGATCCAGACGAAACTCTTGCCCCCCAAGGCCGCTAAAATTGAATTTTCGGCCGCGGAGCAGGTCGGCCCGACGATCGGTAAATACCTGCAAACCAATGCGCTCTACCTCGTAGGTATCGCGCTTCTGCTCATTACCATCTATGTCGCTTTTCGTTTTCGTTTTAACTTCGCCCTCGGTGCGCTCATGGCCTCTGTGCATGACCTCATCATCACCGTCGGTGTCATCGGCGTCTTCCAGATTCCGCTGTCGGTGCCGGTTGTCGCGGCCCTGCTTACGATTCTGGGTTATTCGATCAACGATACCATCGTGATCTTCGACCGTATCCGGGAAAATATCCACGGGCAAGAAGAACTCGGTATCGAACACGTGGTCGATAAATCGATCATGCAGTCGCTGACTCGTACGATCAACACAACGGGCACGACGCTGATCTCGATTATTCCCATCTACCTCTTTGGCGACGAAAGCCTTAAAGACCTGGCACAGGTACTGATTTTCGGTATTCTTATCGGTACTTACTCATCTAACTTTGTTGCAGCCCCGATCGTTGTGATCTGGGATAATCTTATGAAACGGAGAACCGCATGAAACTGGCCGTCGCAAAAGAAACAAGCCCGGGAGAAAAGCGCGTCGCGCTGATTCCCGAAAGCGTTAAAAAACTGAAAATCAAAGGTTTCAGCGTGGCAGTCGAACGTGGTGCCGGCGAAGCATCTTTTATCTCCGATAAAGAATTTGAAGAATCCGGTGCCGAGATCGTTTCAGCCGGCGACCTCAAAAATGCGGATGCCGTACTGCGCGTGCGCCCGCCTTCAACGCAGGAAATCGACTCGTACAAAGACGGGGGCTGGGTATTCGCGACGCTCGACCCGATTAACCGCGTCGAAAACCTCGCGGCTTTCGAAAAAAAGAAAACCACCGCGTTTGCGATGGAGTTTATTCCCCGCATTACGCTCGCGCAGTCGATGGACGTGCTGAGCTCGATGGCCACGATCGCAGGTTACCGCGGCGTGCTCATGGCTTCGCAGGAATTCGGAAAATTCTTCCCGATGTTCATGACTGCCGCTGGTACGATTTCACCCGCGAAAGTCTTCGTTCTGGGTGTCGGCGTTGCGGGCCTGCAGGCGATCGCCATGGCAAAACGCCTCGGCGCCGTCGTCGAAGCCTTCGACGTACGCGCGGCAGCGGCCGAACAGGTAGAAAGTCTCGGCGCTAAATTCGTCAAAATGGAAATTACCGAAAACCTGCAGGACGAACAAGGTTACGCGAAAGAAGCCTCGCCCGAGTTTATCGCGCGCCAGAAAGAGCTGCTGCATAAACACATCGGTAAATCGGATATTGTTATTACCACAGCGCAAATCTTCGGCAAAAAAGCGCCGATTCTGATCGAAGACTACATGGTGAAGAGCATGAAACCAGGCTCCGTGATCGTCGACCTCGCCTCGGAGACCGGCGGCAACTGCACGCTCACCAAACACGGAGAAACCGTAGACGTCGGCGGCGTCAAGATTCTCGCCCCGGCAAACATCACCTCGACGATGGCAAGCGCCGCGAGCCGCATGCTCTCCAAAAACATGGAAAACCTGCTGGTTTATCTTTTCGAGAACGGCCAGCTCGCGCGCGATTTCGCCACCGACGAGATTCTGAAACGCAGTCTCATTACCCGCGACGGGGCTCTCGTCTCTGAAATTGTTAAAAAGGCAACCGGTAAATAGGAGAAACTATGGATATCTTAGGTCCGCTTTACATATTTATTCTCGCAGCATTCGTGGGTTATAATGTCATCCACAAAGTACCGCCCCTGTTACACACGCCGTTGATGTCGGCGACGAACGCCATCTCGGCGATCTCGGTCGTGGGTGCGATCATTGTCGCCGGCATGGAACATTCGGGCGGCGACTCGCCGACCCTCGCGATCATCATGGCGGTGGTAGCGGTAGCCGCTGCGACCACGAACGTCGTTGGCGGATTTCTCATTACAGACCGCATGCTCAAGATGTTTAAGAAAGATAAACCAGCAGCAACTGAAGAAGGCAAAAAATGATCGATAACTACGTACGCAAACTTTTTACTTCGTTCGCCGGCGATCAGGAAATCCGCCTGATCATCGGCATCGCCTATCTCGTAGCTTCGGTCTTCTTCATCATGGGCCTCAAGTTCATGAGCTCGCCGCGCACTGCGCGCCGCGGTATGTTTATGGCCGAAGCAGGTATGGCGCTCGCGATCGTCACGACGCTGCTCGATCAGGAAATTATCAGCCTCGAATGGATTCTGATCGGTCTTTTCATCGGTTCTATCGCCGGCTACGTAATGGCGATCTATACACCGATGACAGCGATGCCGCAACGGACGGCACTCTCGCATGCCTTCGGAGCACTAGCGGCGATGCTCGTCGGGGTAACGAAATATTACACGGGCCACGTCAAAGGCGACGACCATGGCGTCATGATCGCCATCGGCCTCGAAGTTCTGCTTGGTGCGATGACGTTCACGGGTTCAATGATCGCCTTCGGTAAGCTGCAGGGCACACTGCCCGGAGCACCGATCCAGTATAAAGGCCAGAACCTCATTAACTTCGCCATTATCGCCGCGCTCGTCGGCTCTTTCGGTTATCTCGTCTACAATCCTGGTGCCTCGATGCTGTTCTACGTGCTCGCCGGCGTTTCTCTCGTCTTCGGTGTGAGCCTCGTTCTGCCCATCGGCGCCGCCGATATGCCTGTCGTGATGTCTCTGCTCAACGCCTACGCGGGTCTTGCGGGTTGTGCAACAGGCTTTGCGCTCAACAACAATGTTCTTATCATCGCCGGTGCACTCGACGGCGCGTCGGGTGTCATTCTCTCGATCATTATGACGAAAGCGATGAACCGCTCGATGACGAACGTACTCTTTGGCGGCTTCGGCGCAGTACAAGAAGTTGCGGCGGCGCGTGAGGTCAAAGGCACCATCAAAGGCCAGACCGCAGAAGAAGCGGCTTCGATTCTCGATATTGCCGATTCGGTTATTATCGTCCCCGGTTACGGTATGGCCGTTTCGCAGGCACAGCACAGCTGCAAAAAGCTGGTGGATTACCTCATTAAAAAAGGCAAAACCGTGCGGTTTGCCATCCACCCCGTCGCCGGCCGCATGCCGGGTCATATGAACGTACTTCTCGCCGAAGCGGGTGTCGACTATGACCTGCTCTGCGATATGGAAGCGATCAACGACGATTTCCCCACGACCGATGTCTCGATTGTCATCGGTGCAAACGACGTCGTCAACCCCGCGGCAAAAGAAGATAAGGCAAGCCCGATCTATGGCATGCCAATTCTGAACGTCGACGCCTCACGCACGGTAATGGTGTTGAAGCGCGGTATGAATCCTGGCTTTTCCGGTATCGAAAACGAGCTCTTCTATAAAGACAACTGTGTCATGGTTTTCGGCGACGCGAAGAAAACCCTTGATGGTTTCGTCGCGGGCCTCGTAGAGCTCGACGCCTGACGTATTTTTCTCCGCAGATTAGCGGCTGCGGAGAAAATCAAATACTGTGATAAACGCGGTTGTAAGCGCCAGTATGGCGATGAGCGTATCCACTATTTTGCTGTATTCTTTGTAGCTTGGCAAAATTTTAGGGAAAAGCTGCCTCAAGGTATCTAGCGCCACGCCATCACAGGCGGCACGAAGTCCGCAAGCGGCGTGGGGATACTTTCCGCGCCCGCCTCCAGAGCTTTATTTAACCGCACATGGCAATGCTCCAAAAACAATACGAAATCGGGCTGGTTTTCGAGCATTTCAATCTCACTCACCGCGTGTAACTTATCGAGCGCCTTCGCCAGCAGCGAATGCGCACCCGCAAGATTCGGCGCCGTAAATATTTTGTAAAACGCCATCGCCACCTGAATCAGCGCGTGAAAATAAATGCGCACCGAACCCGACGGCATTTCATGCCAGAACATCTCCCAGAGTTCGTGCGCCTCCCAGTAGCGCCGCTCGTGAAACGCGAGCCATCCCAGCCGAAAGCCCAGCGGCCACTCGTTCAGGTTTCTCTTCTTTTCGACGCGCCGACGAAACTCGTCGGGTTCGATGTCGTCAAACCGCTCTGCGAGAACCGCGGCAAATTTTTCAAACACGAGCGTCAAAGCGGGCGCGCTGCCGAAATCGGCCATGCGCGTCATCGGCAGCGTCAGACCGCAGGACTGAATCGCGCGAAAATCGTTCAACTCGTTTGCGACATTCAAAGAAATACCATGGTAGATGAATCCCTTCTTTAGCCCGAGGCCAATAAACGCAATCTTGCCGCCGCGCCGCGCCGCACCATGCGCCCCCGCCTCTGTCACTCCGTCTTCGGTAAAAACCCCGCTTGCACCGGGAGAAAAATTCACGGGCAGACCGGCGTCGAGCAGCGTCTCGGCAAGTGCCGCTTCTAACACGCGCACAAAACGTTCGAGCCCACCTTCGACTGCCGACAGCGGCAGCGCAAAATAGACCACGAGTTGACCGGGATTATGCAAAGTCACCGAACCGCCGCGCCGCGCCGGTTGCAATTTTAAAGAAGTATCCAGAATATGACCGCTTTCGGTTTTTAGCCCGGTCGTATAGACCAGCGGGTGTTCGAGTCCCCAGATATGCGCGACGCCTTCAGTCGCGTCGGCGATGGTTTTTTCCATGAGCGCCACCGCGTCGCCATAAACGACGCTGCCTAAATAGGCGGTTTTAATCTGGAGCGGGGTTTTAAGAACGTTCAACTGCCTGCCTCAACGGAGCGCCAAGGCAGGGAGTCAAATCGTAAGTTGGGCCTGCGGGCAATGCCGTCCGTGGCGCCGCAGGCCTTGAGACATCCTTGTCCTTAGGCCTGCGGGCAATGCCGTCCGTGGCGCCGCAGGCCTTGAGACATCCTTGTCCTTAGGCCTGCGGGCAATGCCGTCCGTGGCGCCGCAGGCGCTGAGACATCCTTGTCCTTAGGCCCGCGGGCGATGCCGTCCGTGGCGCCGCAGGCCTTGAGACCTTAGGCCGCTTGTTTTACAAACTCAGGATCAGGGCGGCGTCTCAGGTCTGATACCGAAATCGCGCGCGCGATCAGCTTGAATGTCGACCGTGTCTTGCCCTCCCGGTCTTTCCAGCGGCGCTGTGTCAGGTTGCCCATCAGCACAATCTCCATGCCCTTCTTCAGACGCGGCGCGTAGAAATCGGCGAGCTTTTCCCACGCTTCGACGTCGATGAAATTGGCTGTCGAACCGCTTTCGTCGGTCTTCGACAAGGTGTTGTAAGCAAACGGAAAACTCATCACGAGTTTGCCATTCGGTGTGGTTTTGAGCGCAGGGTCTTTCACGAGACGCCCCACGAACTGCTGGATGTTCATTCGACTGTTGTACATGTTGTTGTGTCCTTTATCACATTTTATTCAGAGAGGGATATCCCCCTCTATACTCTATATACCAAAAAACGCCGTTTTTTTCTCACGCTGCGACGGAATTTCCGTTTTCTGGCCAAAAATGGCCAAAAGGTGTATATTCACTATCGAAATGGCGCACAATCTCGTGCTCTACCACTATGAGGGCTGCGGCCCCTGCCGCCGCGTTAAAGACACGCTGCGCGAGCTGGGCCTCGAAATCGAATGGCGTGATATACACCAAAGCGAAGAAGCCCTGCAAGAACTTCTGACCGTTGGCAAACTACAACAGGTGCCCTGCCTCTTCATCGACGGCAAACCACTCTACGAATCGTCAGACATCATCCGCTGGTTGCGCGAACATTACGGCAAAACAGCAACACCCGCGCTGACCAGCGGAATATAACGGAGCGTAGCGTGGTCGATCCCAAAGAAATTCACCGCCTCATTCTCGAGGCCTTGCCCGGCGCCGAAGTCGAAGTCCTCGACCCGATGAACGACGGCGATCATCTGCAGGCAACCGTCGTCTCCGATAAATTTGTCGGATTACCCCTCGTCAAACAACACAAACTCGTGATGGAAGCCCTGCGCGAACCGCTGCAGGGCCGGCTACACGCACTACAACTAAAAACTAAAACACCCTAAGCAGGCAAAAGATGACAATAGAAGAAATGAAATCCAAAATCGCGGCGGATGTCAAAGAAAATCCTGTCGTGCTCTTTATGAAAGGCAATAAAGAATTTCCGCAGTGCGGCTTCTCGGCGCGCGTTGTCCAGATTCTCAATCAGCACGAGGCCAACTACGTCACGCGCGACGTACTCTCTGACCCCGTGCTGCGCGAAGCCATCAAACAATTCTCCGACTGGCCGACGCTGCCGCAACTCTACATCAAAGGCGAATTCGTAGGCGGTTGCGACATCGTCACTGAAATGGCACAGAAGAACGAGCTCGCGCCGCTGCTCAAATAACTTGAACGCCTTGCTGCAAAACAAAATCCTCGCGGCCCTGCCGCGCATAGAAGAGTGGATATCCTCGCTCGAAAAAGACGTTCCGCTCTTCATGTCGGCCGACATCCGCGACGCCGGCTTTAAAATAGCTTCGATCGATGCGAATCTCTATCCCGCGGGCTTTAATAACCTGCACGAAGATTTTCATCCCACCGCCATAGCTAATCTCAAGGCCGCTCTTCAACACTATGGTGTCGAGCCAGGCGGCAAGATACTGCTCATCAGCGAAGAGCATACGCGCAACCTCTTCTACCTCGAAAATATTCATGTTCTGCAATCGC
>JAFLED010000142.1 GCA_017302045.1 Spirochaetota bacterium | reverse complement strand
GTACCATCGATAAATTCATCGGCGATGCGATTATGGCTGTTTTCGGCGGTGTCATCGAAGTAGAGAATTCCTGTGATGCCGCGCTGGCCGCGGCGCTGCTTATGCGCGCTTCGCTTGCAGAACTCAATACACAGCGCGGCCGCTTAGGGCTCGTGCCGATCGCAAACGGTATCGGCATTCATTACGGCGAGGTGCTGCAAGGGGCGATTGGCAGCGCCGAGCGTAAAGATTTCACCGTGATCGGCGATGCGGTGAACAGCGCCTCGCGACTCGAAGGACTCTGTAAAGAGTTTGCTACCGACCTCGTATTTTCCGACGATGTTTACCGGGCGGCGTCCATCCCCGTGCGCGAGCGCTGCCGCCGTCTCGGGGCGGCGAAGGTGAAGGGCCGCGAACAGACAATCGATGTCTGGACGATACCCCACGAATAATAGTTTACGGCCCGCTGTTCGCCGCCAGCGTTAATCCATGGCACGCATCATCGAGCTGAAGATTCCCGATATCGGCGGTAACGACGGCATCGAACTGGTAAAATGGAATAAGAAGCCAGGCGAAACCTTTGCTGCCGGCGACGAACTCTGCGAGCTTGTCACCGATAAAGCCGCGTTCTCGCTCGAAGCGCCGCAGAACGGTAAACTCGTCGAAATATGCCAGGCTGAAAAGTCGCACCCGAAAGTCGGCGAACTTGCCGCCCGGGTTGAGATAGATTAATTAAAGCTGTTCGTCGATCTTCTGCACCGAGCAGAACTTTTGCTCGAAGCTGCAGTAGAAGATACGGCCCGTGACTCGCACTTTACCCTTGGCAACCGGTATCTGAATTGCGTTGAGCCTGCTGAAGTATTTTTTATCTTCGGCCGCAATCGTGCCCGTGAGATTTGTTACCTTTTTAAGCTCTTTGCCATCGGCAGAGGTGAAAGTGAGTTCGTGTTTGCCGTCGCGTTGCACACCATAGCCCTTTTCGAGCGAAAAGGCAACTTTACCCGGTTCGCGCACGAGCTTTACAACGGCGGCCCCAAAAGCGTGGATTGTCACCGCGCCGATAATCACCGCTGCCAGAAAACGTTTCATACCGTAAGCATACTCAAAAACACGCGTCCGAGCCAGAAAAATTAGCTCCTACGCACTGCGAGCGCGACATTGGAGAATAGTATCAGTAGCGCCCCTGCCGCCGAGGCCCACGTAAAAGACTCGTGAAAATAGGTAATACCGAAAAGCAGGGCGATGAGTATACGCGTCGTCGACAGAATAGAGCCTTCGACGGCGCCGACATAGGCAAAACCATAGGTGAATACCCATTGCCCGACAACGCCGCAGAGACCCGAAAGCATTACCAGCCACCAGAAACGGTACGAATGCAGAGCCTGCGGCAATGCGGGCAGGCCCCATGTCTCGCATAAAACTAAAATGAGCGAAACAACAGTTCCCAGTAAAAAAGTGTAATATAGAACAGAAAATGTCGAATCGGTTTTGCGTATCTGTCTGAGACTCATGACCCCGATACCTGCGGTGATACCCGAAGCGAGCCCCAGAATATCTGCAGCACGGAAATCCAGCGATTTGCCGCCGGTCGTAATGATCGCAGAGCCGGCGATGGCGGCGCCCACGGCCAGCCATGTCAGGTACGAGCTTTTCTCGCCAATAAAAACCGGCGACAGCAATGCTACAAAGGCGGGGTAAGTCATATTCAGCACATTCGCATTCACCACTGAACCGAAATGCGCGGCATAAAGAAAAAAAATCACCGCGACAACATTAAAGACCGCCCGCATGAGCAGCCAGCCGCTGCTTTTGACGCCGCCGCCCTGCCGCCGCATAAAAAAGAAGAACAGGGGTAATCCGAGAAGAAAGCGCGCGAGCATGTACCACGAACCCGGAACCTGAAATTCGGTGCTCGCGAGACGCACGAAAAATGTCGCGAGATAAAATAACAACGCGGAGCAGAGAATAAAGAGTGCGCCTCTCAGGCGATGGGGAGAAGGCATTAATCGCGCGCGGCGGTAACCTGCGCCAGAATCGCCCTGTAGATCGCCTGCGCGACGGCATGCCGGCGCAGCGTGACACGAAAATAATCCCAGATACCGAAATTCCAGATGTCGCGCCATCGCGGCTTACCCGACGGTGTCGTAACAGTGATATCGCGCAGTAGTTTTTCTTTTAAAAGATAATTTTCTTCTCCGGGAAGATCATCGACAATGCGCACGGCGCAGAATAGCAGGCGCGCGAATTCTTTTTCAGCCATGATCGCGGCAATAATATAGGTTTCCTTATCCAGAATGTCTGCGCCCGTCTGTGCGCGCAAATCGGCTTTCGTACGATCGTCGGTCACCAGATGATCGACAGTGACCGAGCGGTATCCCGTTGTGCCAAGCACGAGGTTCTTTTTTCCCGGGTACGAGGCTTCGGCGACGATAACCGCATCCCCGTGTTTGAGTTCGCTCGTCAGGTTGCCGCAGGCGCCGCCCGCGATAATTTTCTCAAAGTTATAGAGGCGCAGAAACCGGCGCAGTTGTTCTTTTGCCGCAACCCCGGGCCGCGTCAGGTAAAGAGCGGTGTTTTTACCCGCGAGGTGACCGCGGTAATGAAAAATGCCGTCTTTTTTAACGGGCGCCAGGTGTTTCAGAAAGAATTGCGCCTCGCTTTTCGTGGCGAGCAATATACCGGTCATCGTCGCTCCGCTGCGCTAGGCACCCGGGACTGCGAGTACGCAGTCGATGATTTTCTGGCCGAGTTCTTCTTTGCTCGCATTCGCCAGTTCGATACGGCGACCGTCTTTGAAAAATACGGTAAACTCGTTTGTCGTCGAAGCAAAGCCGGCACCCTGCTTCGAGACATCGTTGAGAAAGATCATGTCGAGTTCTTTATCTTTCAGTTTGCCGAGCGCGTACTTTTCTGTGTCATGTGTTTCGGCGGCGAAACCAACGAGTGTGGCGCGCGGCGAAAGTGTCTTGTTTTTGAGCGCCATCTGTTTGAGTATGTCGGGGTTTGGTACCAGGCTAATCTGCGGGTTCTCAGTTTTTTTTATTTTTACCGGCGAACGCACGGCCGGTTTGTAATCGGCCGGTGCCGCGGCCATAATGAGGATATCCCCCGCGTCGAGATTGGCATAGACTGCGGCGAGCATGTCGTCTGTGCTGGTGACGGCGATGTTTTTGGCGCCTTCGACCTGTGCAAAATCGGGATTCACCGGACCAGAGATGAATATGACGGAGAACCCTCCGTGGGCGACGGCGGCAGAAGCGATGGAATGCCCCATGCGCCCGGTCGAGGGATTCGAAAGGAAACGGATCGGGTCGAAATGTTCCCGCGTGGGGCCCGATGTGACAACGATCTTACGAGTTGCCACGCTTCAGGCCCGCCGGGCTCAGATGATGCGACGGACGTCTTCGGGTGGACGACCCAGTACGGCGCGCTGGCCTTTGACGACAATCGGGCGCTCGATGAGTATCGGATATTCATTGAGATAAGTGAGTAATTCGTCGTCGCTCAGGTCTTTGTTTTTGAGGCCGAGGTCTTTATAAAGAGGTTCTGATTTGCGAAAGATATCGCGCGGGCGGCGGCCCATCTTGCGTAGAACTTCAGAAAGTTCTGCTTTAGAAGGCGGCTCTTCCATGTAATTGCGGATTTCAGGGTCGATACCCTTTTCTTTGATGATCTGGAGTGCTTCGCGGCTTTTACGGCATTTAGGATTATAGTAGATAGTAACTTTCGCGTGGGCGCCGGCGGCCGAACCGTTAGTAGTGCCACCGCCTTGTGGGGTCGCGCCTGATAGTTTCGCCATACAGTCGTAAACTGCAAATTAGACATACCGTCAAGGATAAAGGGGTTTGGGGTATCAGAGATTTTCATACCTATATTCTGGTTTACTTAGCCGTCGGTATGGGAATAACTCCCCATAGTGAAAAGATCTGTCATCAGGTCAGCGGGCGATGCCAGCCCGGGTGTTTCGGATTATGAAAATATCTGGAAGCTCAGGATACTGAACCGTGCACTCTGGGTTGTCTTCGCGGGCAGTGTCGGGGCGATCGGCCTCTGGATTTTTCGCCGCGGCGGATTCGACAAGGGGGCATTACTCGGTGGTGTCTTCACCACGCTTGTCTTCGCAAGCCTGCATCCGCGTTTTTCATGGCGATTCAAGGCGGTTATTCTCATTTTTGATTTCACACTCGTGGGTATGTATTTTCCCTCGATTACCGGCCCCCGCTTCGGTCCATTGTGCCTTGCCGGTGCCGGTTGCATTGTCGTCGCGGCTTTTTTCGGACGCCTGCCGGCCTACCTGCTTGCTCTTGCCGATTTTGCCGGAATCATGGCTTATGGTATTCTGGCGCATCTGGGGTGGCTGAAGACGCTCGACATCCCTTTGCCTGGCGAGGCCGCGTTTATGACCTGGTTCCAGGCGGGTATCGTATTCCTTGCGGCGAATACGGTGCTCGTGATGATGGTCGATGAAATTGTCAGGTCTCTCGCGGTCAGCATCGAACGCCTGAAGCGCCAGCATGCAATCAGTAAAAGTCTCGCTTTATACGACAACCTGACGGGATTACCCAACCGGAAACTTTTCCAGGATCGACTGCAGCATGCGATGGCCGCAAGCGCGCGCGATCTGCAATACGGCGCGGTTTTTTTTATCGACGTCGATAATTTTAAGAACATTAACGACACTTCGGGTCATGCCAGCGGCGACTATTTTCTGACTACCGTGGCCGAGCGCCTGAGCGATGTCATTAAGCCGACGGATACCGCAGCCCGCTGGGGAGGCGACGAATTCGTCGTCATCGCGGAAAACCTGAGCAGTTCTCTCACCCAGGCTGGGCAAGCCGCCGAAAAAATCGGCGAAAAAATACTTGAAGCAATCAATGTTCCGATTGCGAACCCTTATGCAAAAGGGCAGAGTTATCAAAACAGCGTCAGCATCGGTATCACGCTGATGTACGGGCACATCCATTCGGCCGACGAGCTGTTGAAACGCGCCGACATCGCTATGTACCAGGCAAAGGTCGGAGGTAAAAACCGGCTGCGCAACTTCGACGTCGATATGCAAAAGCAGGTTGAAGAACGCCTTGCGCTCGAGGCCGATCTCAAAGAGGCGCTGCGCAAGAGCGAGTTCGAGCTGCATTTTCAGCCGCAATATAATTCGCAGCACAAGGTTTTTGGCGCCGAAATACTCTTGCGCTGGCGGCATGCCACACGCGGCATGATTTTCCCCGGGGATTTTATACCGCTGGCCGAAGAAACCGGCGACATCATCGAAATCGGCAAATGGGTTATAAGAATGGCCTGCCTCAAGTTACAGGAATGGGGCGAGCAAGATACAAAAAAACATCTGGTACTGGCGATCAATGTCAGTCCGAAACAGTTTCGCGAACCGGGCTTCGCCGAAATGGTCCGCGAAACGGTGCGGCAATCGGGCATCACCCCTGCGGCGCTGAAACTCGAACTCACCGAAAGCCTGATGCTTGAAAATGTCGACGAAACTATACAGAAAATGGAACAGCTCAAAGGGGTCGGTGTCGGTTTCAGTCTCGACGATTTCGGCACGGGCTATTCTTCGCTCGCGTACCTCAAGCGCCTGCCCTTTAGCCAGCTCAAGATCGACCAGTCTTTCGTGCGCGATATGACGAGCGATAAGAACGACGCGATTCTCATACGCACCATCATCGGCATGGCGGCCAATCTCAATTTACAGGTGATCGCAGAGGGTGTCGAAACGCCCGAGCAGCTCGGGGCGCTCAGCGAGATGGGATGCCACGCGTACCAGGGCTTCCATTTTTCGCGGCCGGTACCACTCGCCGAATTTGAGAACTTATTACTTCTTTAGAATTGTTTCGTTACCGAGAAGATCGATCGCTTTAATTTCAACGCCCGCCGCGGGTAATTTAAAAGTATCGCGCGCATTCCAGAATTTGTAATATTTATCTTCGATGAGTTTGCCCGCCTGGTAGACGCGCACCACGATGGGAAAGTTTTCATCTTTGAAAGACAGTTGTAACCCGCCCTCTGCGCCCTTAACTTCTTCGATGACCGGGCCCGTCGCGTCGATCAGCATGCGGCGGTGTTGCGGCACCTCGGTGATACCCGCGACATTCGTCTGTTGGAATTCGACGTTGAAATAACCGTACTGCCCCTTGGCGAAGGAATTGACTTCGATCTCGTCTTCGTATTTCACCCAGGCACCGGGCGTGACTCCGTCTTTGTAAACCCGATATTCGATTTTATCGGTCGCGACCTGCGAAAACTGCGGCAATAGGGCGATTTTGGTTTTGCCGCCGACCGTGAATCCGCCTTTGCCATGCAGAAAAGGCGCGAAAAATTTTACATACGTGCGCGGCACGTCGGTGTAGACGGAGAAAAGCCATGTCTGCAAGGGCTGCAGAGCCGGGTCTTCGCCGGCATACAGGTTCATCTTGTATTGACCTGCGTTGGTGAATGGCACGGGGCTTTCGTATTTTTTGCGGCCTTTCGTGTTTTCTTCTGCTTCGGGATTCGTCAGCGATTCTACATCGTAAAATAACGGATCGTTTTTCGCGAGCTTTGCCGCGTTTACGGCGGAGCCTTTCAATACCCACTTCTCTTTGCCGTTTTTATCGATAACGCGGACAAAAGTATCCTGATCGTCGCCGGGTTTTTTCTCAGGCGGTTTCTCGGTTTTTTCTGTCTTGTCTGTTTTCTGCGTTATTTTGACGGGGCGTTGAATCTCGACGACGTCTCCCCATGGGCCATAAAGACCGTCTCGATAAGCGGAGCGCAGGCGAAAATATTTGAAGCGCACCGGGAGATTACGGCGAATTTCCGTTTTCGTGATTTTTTCTTTGAGGCTTTCGTCGGCGGGGGCAGCGTTTTGCCCTTCGACCTCGTTTTTTTCGAGCCACTCGACCTGGTAGAATTTGGCGTCGGGCCGCGGTTCGAGAATAATGCGCACCGGATAGGTCTCTTCGGCGGGTTTTGCCTGCGTCAAAAGCGCAGCACCGCTAAAGAGAAGCAGGGCTGCAGTCACAAGGCGGATAAAAACAAGCGGGCGCATTTAGCCTTGAGTGCGAAGATAAATCTTCACGTCAAGGAGTCTTTATCTGGTTCGTGGTGGTGTTCTGTCCTGCGGCGAGGGTTACGGCGACGCGCGGGTTGCGGTCGTTTCCGGTCTTTTCCACAAGCAGGGTGCCGATGAGTTGGTTGTTGTCGGTCTCGAGCATCAGCTCGCCGTCTTCGGTGACCTCAACGAGGCGAAACTCAAGACTGTTCTCGCCCGGAGTAAGATCGACGGGGCTCAGCGTCATGGTGTCGCTCAGGTCGGCTCCCTGCGGGCGCAGAATGAATTCCGACGCGAAGAGTTCGTTGCAGTAGATCTTCAGTTTGTAGACACCGCCAGTCTTTACGCGTTCGCTTCTGGCATTCACTTTCAGATCGACCTGAATACCGTCGGCAAGCGCCATCAGATCGCGGGCTTTTTTCAGAACCGTGATCTTTCCCTTCACTGTCTCTGCGCGCGTTTCAGAAGACGGTTTGATTTTCGCATAGAGGTCTGCGGCGACAAAACCGCTGAGTGAAAAACCCGAACGATCGCTAAGGCGTACTTTTTTGACGCTGAGCGCACCGTTCTCCCAAAGCACCTCGATTTCTTTGAGTAGCGCGGTATTAAGACCGATATATCCCGTCGCACCTTCGATCTGGGCTGCGACCTCGGCATTCAGCGTCAGTTTGCGCTGCTGTTTCTCTTGTTTGTCGAATTGCACCTCGACGAGCAGCTCTTGCGCCTGCACACCGGTGGCACCGAAAGAGACCCGGCTGATTTTAGGGGCGGCTTTGGGTGCCTTATTGGTCGTGCTTGCGTCGTCGTCGACGCGCGGATTTCCCTCGGTGAGGCGCGCCACGGCTTTCGTATGAAAGGCCATCGAAACCTGCGCCTTGCCGGTGGGTTTTCCCTGTCGAAAAAAATAGACCGTTGTACCGAGCGCAAACTCGCCGGCCTTACTCGTTACCACCGTAACCTGGTTCCGCTGCGGATTGACGTCGCGCACCCGGCCGAGCGCCGAAATTGCGGTAACGGCGGCGAATGCCGTTGCGATCGCGATGAATTTCAGAAGCTGCATTTACCTTCGAGGCAGTCGCGCGCGAACTCGGCCGCAGTCGTGCCCGCGTATTGATCGGTCAGCATCTGGAAAATTCCGTTCGCTTTGGCGCCATCGCCCTCGGCCTTGTAACCCAGCGCCATGCCGACATAGGCCTCGCTGCGTATCTCGGCGTCGGGTTTGCGTGCGATGACGTTTTCGAGAATCTTGCGTCCATCGGCGACTTTTCTCAGCCGCAACTGCGTCACATAACCTTCACGGTACATCGCATACGATGCCATTCGGTGCCGCGGATATTTCGTATAGAACTGTGCGTATAACGAATTGGCTTCTGCGTATTTTCCCGAGCCCTCTGCCTGAGACGCTTCGCGAAACAGCGTCATGTCGATATCGGGTAGCTGTATCTTGCCGAGCTTGAGGGTCTCTTTCGGTTTGATGCTGATCGCCTGCGTCAGTGTGTTGCGGTCTTCGTGTTTGAATACCAGGGTGTATTCGCCCGCGGGAATATCTTCGATGAGCAGCGGCGATTTGCACTGTATCGCCTCGGGGGCGCGTGTGTTATCTTTATATTCAAAAGTCATCACCGCGTCGCGCGGATCGCACGAGGCAATCTCGAGTTTTCCCAGAACTTTCATCACGTCGCTTTCGGCTTTTTCGGCGATTTCATCGAGCGCCTTCTGCGGGCTCTGGTTCACATTCCACTCGATGATGTCTGAAATTACGGGTGTACCCGTTTTTTTACTCACCACCTGGTAGGCCAAAGTGCGCCATTCGTCGTGCACTTTGATTGTTGCGGTCACGAAGTGTGTATAGTCAGAGCCTGCCGGCGCAAGCGCGCCCGGTGCCATACCGGTGAGCGTGAGCATTTTTTCCGCTTCGACAATGTCGTCTGTTTTGGTTTCAACCAGATCGAATGCCGCGCGCTTCGAGAGCGCGTGCATCAGCATCGAATCGAGTCCCGACAGTTCGCTGAGATTTTGCGCCGCGGCATTCGCGGCGCGTATCGGCTGCACCGCGATCTTCCATTTGTCGGATGCCCCTGCGTCGGCGGTATGGATGCCCGCCATTTTCTTTTTCAGATCCGCTGCGGCCTCGGCCATACTCTTTTCGAGCGTGTCGCCGTTACCCACAGCCAGCGCGGCGATTTTCTGGTCGCCGGTTTTTACGGCGCGCAAAATGACCTGCTTTTGGCCGGCGAGAGTTACCGCTTCGCCGGTGACATAGACGTCGAGCGTCTTTAAGGCACCCGAAAGTTCGGGGCATTCGCGCATACCTGCGGCGCACTTTTCTTGCTGTGCAATAATGTTTTTTACCGCCAGCCGGTCGCGTACCGTGAGGGATTTATCGCTCTGGATTTCGTTCTGCGCGAGGTCGGCGAGCTTACCCCCGTCGTTACCGACATCGCCGCGAATGTCGAAGACGCCGACGGTGATGGCATGGGTGTAAAAGGTCGGGATTAATAAAAGACAAAACGATAATAAACGCATGGCAGAGCATAAAATCCCAAGTCAGAATTTCAAGTATTTAACCGGGGGAAATACGCTGCTTTATCGTATGCCGAATTTCCACGGGGATGCATCCGCCCTTAGATTCAAGCCGCTAATGCAACGATTGCCTCGTTGAATACCGCCGCTGGCGTCCGGTAATTCAGGCGCTTTCTGGGGCGTGTATTCAGCTGATCGACCATGACGTCCAGTTGATTTTGATC
>JAFLED010000141.1 GCA_017302045.1 Spirochaetota bacterium | reverse complement strand
GTAAGATGGCGAAATTTCGGACGCATGCAATTCTCCGGTAGTTGGCGCAAACGCCCAAACTACCGGAAAATGCGGCTTAGGTCAGCGAAGGACAGAACGTTGCATTTAGAACTTGAATCTTAGGCCAACCGGCATCGTCACCGGCCGCAATGCGCCGGTGCTCGGCGAGCAATGCCCCCGCGGCTGCAAACTCACGTGCATGCACAATCACCTGCACGCCACCCTCGACACGGGCATAGATGCCACGATCGAGCAAAAGCTCACAAACGATACGGGCCTCGCTGTTCTCAGCGAAGACCACGAGCAACGCCTGCCCACCCTCGCGGTAAAACCCCTGCGCGAACTTGCGCCGTATTTCGGGTGGTAGTTTCTCTGCCGCAGCGGCGGCACTTTTTTCCGCGGCAGTCGATCCGCGTATTTTCTTGCCGATAAAAATCAAGACCGGTACGAGTACGATGAAAAGAAATATCTCCTGTGAAGTGAAGTGCATATTAAAATCTTGACGCTTTGTTCACCCTCGACACGCGCAACGATGTCAGGCTCTGCTCTCGCTCATGCTCCCCAGTACCCGAGCCGTTTCCGCGATCCTTCTGAAAATAAGGATTTCTTTTTAAAACTCGCCGAGACGTTGTTTATCCGCCGCAAAGTGACAGCCGAAGAGATCGCGCGCTATGGCTCATACCTCTGGGTTGGCGACAAAACCGCCGACAAGCTGGCGCATAAATTTCACGAGCTCGGCATGGTTCGACAAAGCTCACCACAGGTGCAATCGCCCATGGCGATGCTGAACGCGGCGCTTGCGGGCAAAATCGCCGCCGATGCGCCGCAAGAGCTGCGCGATCTCATTACCGAAGTCGAAACCGAACCCACGTGGCTCGACAAGCGCCTTATCGATATCGGCGCGCGGCTTTCGCAGCGCTCGGGCATGCTGGGCGAATATATTCTTTCATGTGTGAGCCTCATGGGCGGTTATCGCTCCGCAGCGGCGAACAAACCCATCGCTTTCACGGGTCAGCTCGAATACATGGCATCGCGCCGCCTCGCCGAAACCGCGAAATTCGGTTTTGACGTTACGCGCACCGGTGCACTCGCGCGCGGCGCACAGGGTTTTAAGTCTGCGGTGAAAGTGCGCATGATGCACGCGCATGTGCGGCTCATGCTCGACCAGTCGCCGAAATGGAAACACGACGTCTGGGGATTACCCATTAACCAGGCCGATCTTGTCGCGACGAATACTCTCTTTTCCGCGGTTTACTTAAGTGGATTGCGCGTGCTGGGTTTGCAGATCTCAGACGAAGAATCGCTCGGCGTGATGCATCTCTGGCGCTATGTCGGCTATCTCATGGGCGTCGACGAGGCGCTGTTGCCGACAAACGAAGAAGAAGGCACACGCATGGCATGGCTTTCGGGTGTCACACAGCCACCCGCCGACGCCGATTCGCGCATGTTGGGTCAGGCGCTCATGCATGTGCCGCTCGAACGCGCCGAGACACCTGCCCAAAAAATCGCGGCGCATCTCGAAATGCAAATGCGTTCGGGCCTCACGCGGATTGTTCTCGGTGACAAGGCGGGTGACGACCTCGGCCTGCCCGACACCCCGCTCAAATACACGATCGCGCTGACGACACCTGTCATCTTTGCACTCGAAACCGTTCGCCGCCTCGTACCGGGTCTCACGAATATTGCTGTGCTCATCGGTGACACCTGGCAGCGCCGCATGGTCGAGGGCAATCTCAAGGGCAAGCCGCCCGAGTTTGTGCCTGGCGGCCTCAAGCGCGAAGCGGCTTACGGGTAGGTCAGAGGCCGAGAACTTTCTTATTCGACACCTGTTCGGCAAGTAACGTGCTCAAGAAATTCAGGGAAATTTTTCATAGGCATTTCAGGCAACATCTGTTTGAAGTCCTATGCAAAAAAAAGCGCCTCAATTCCTAATGCCCGGCGCAAATAGAGAAGAAGCACATCTTCTGAAGTATAAGTAAGGAGACCGAGTTGAGAAAGATTTACCTGTGACTTTTCTGGGGACACAAAAAGACGCATATTCAACATCGGTTCAAAGAATACCGGATACGGTTCGATCCCCAGGAGTTCGTGCTCTCGGTCGCCGGGATCGGCAACAAGTAGAAAATCCGCCGGCACCCAGCCTTTTTCGTAAACAAAACCATCGGATATAAAACAGAACCCGTCTGGTTTCAAATCCTGATTATCCCGTATCTGGATAGGCCTGATTTCCTTTCGATATTTTTTACTAATTTCAAAACGGAGAGCCGTCAGAGACGACAGCATAGTACCACCCTGACGGATATCAAAGTGGGGCACCCAATTATAGCCGAGTTCAAGAATTAAACCGAGCGGTGACACACCGGACATAAGTCATGAATATATATAGTTCCCAATTTCCGCGGGACACGCGCGTGTCCCTCTATCTATTTCGTGATAAGTACTTTCCATTCAATGCTGTACCAGATTATCGCCGTTTACGGAGCCGCCGTTTGACGAATCCAGAAATCCTGTTTCTTGCCCTGCGTTTGCTCGAGAAGAAGCCGCTCACCGCCGAACAGCTATGGCTAAGAGCTGCAGGCGAAGGCCCCGAACGCAGCATGAAGACGTTTCGCCGCGCCTTGGCCGATCTCGAAGACTTTGGTATGCCAGTCATTAAAAAAGATAAGACCTTCAGTTTACCCGAAAAAAGCGTGCTATCTGTAGGATTTACTGCGTTCCTAAAGTGTGCCATTGAGATGCACGCCGCATGGCGGACAATCTGTTATGGCGACATAGACCGCAAGGCCGTGGCGGATATACTCGGAGAAAAAAGCCGTCCCGTCGAGCTGATGTGGCAGCTGGTTGACGCAGTCGTAAACTCCAAACGCATCGAATTTCTCTATACCCCCCAACACCTCGGCACGCGGGAAAACCTGCGCTGGGTGCGACCTATTTTTCGGATAGGCACCCCGCCAGACCGCATGCCGGTTTCGATGCTGCCACATTATCTGGTATTTTCAGGACAGCATTTTCTGGTTTTAGGCGAGGGTACGATCGCTGGTGACACTTATGTAAGACAGTATGAAATCGCCGGTATCGCCGAAATCAACGTGCGCACGCCAGAGCAAAAGCAACTGCGCATCAATCCCGCCGAACTTTACCAGCACTCGCTCCGCGTCTGGGTCGGCGGCGAAATTCATGAGGTCGAGATAGAAAATATTACCGAGCCAGAGGGTGGCACCAAAAAAATCAAGGTCAATGGCGAGGATGAAATTTTGTCATATGTCATCGGCTCTCTGGGCAAGCTTCGCATCGTTAACCCGCCCGAGGCCATCCGCCGCCGTGCGGAGCAGCTAGGTCTGCCTGAGGATATGGTTTTTAAGTTTACTGATAAATAGAGCAAAAACAATGTTCGAACAGAGTACCCCAAAATGACGTCCTTTGTTGCTATCGATTTCGAAACCGCCAACTATCACCGGAGCAGCGTCTGTAGCGTGGGCGTTGTCATCGTTGAGAACGCAATCATTACTGGGCGTCTTTACGAGCTGATTCAGCCCAACCCGCACTTTTATGCCGATTGGGCTACAGACATTCACGGCTTAGATTATTGGGCTACAAAGGACGCAAAGGCCTTCCCCGACGTTTGGGGGCCCATAGCCGAGCGAACGAAAGGCCTCCCCTTCGTGGCTCACAATAGCTCGTTTGATGAAAGCTGTCTAAAAGCGGTTCACGAACTTTATGAAATGGCGTATCATGATTATGAATTTCAATGCACGTATCGAGCTGCAAAGCGATTGTTTCCGAACTTGTTAAATCATAAACTACCCACGGTCTCGGCGCATTTAGGATTTCCGCTCGATACTCATCACAACGCGTTGGCGGATGCGGAGGCCTGTGCTCAAATTGCGATGAAAATATGCTCTCCTAAGGCCGAATAGTTTAAAAAAATTAAAGAGCTGCAGTTACTTGTAACATTATGTCAATTTTTTCTGCCATAGCCTGATTAAATCTTTTGGCTTCGGGAGAATTTAGAAGCAGTAACAGCTTCTTGCCATCTCCATAATCATCCCAATACTGATACGCTGGCCAAGAAGGCGTGGTTCGGGCAGCGCCAAATTGCCTCTCGAATTCCCGTTTCAGCTTAAGCCTCGGAATCTCTTGAAGTTTTTCTCCATCAAAAATACCGAAACACAGCTTGCCAAGCCTCGCTGCATCAAATTGAAATCCGATTGAAATATTTTGATTACGTAGCGATATGTTTTCAAAGAAAATCCCCGCGTATATACCTGAGTGCATATCAATTTTGATCTCAAGCTGCTTTTCTGCCGCAATCGAGCGCCAGATCGCTACATTTTTTTCAGCGATGTGTCTCACAATAGCATCAAAGCTGTCATGCATTAAAAAGAAAGCATCCAGATTCTCGTTATTGCTGCTGACGACAGCAGCTATTTCTTCAGCCATTTTCTCATTCTCCGTTTGATTTGTTAGCTTCTTGACCAGATTAATATATTGTGCAATTGATTCCCGCACGGCCGGTGCATTTACGGCATCTATTTGCACCACTCTAAGCCATTCGAGAATTTCCACTGCGTAAGAAATAGGGCGATGCCGTACTTCTTTGGAGGTTCCGGTGCTATGTATGCTCGGCGTAACGCCGGTTAACGTGAGATATAGTAGTCCAATATTAGCTTTTTGGTCTTCAAGATAATTGTGATATCTTAGTAGTTGATTTTCTTGATCCCCTGCATAAATTTTATTTTCTATTGCGATCATCATCTTCTTATCCCAAGTCTGAATAAGAATATCGATTCGCCCACCTCTTGTCTTGGATGCATCAACCATACCGATATTGTATTCACAAAGCACCTGAGTATTTTCTGTCGGAAATTCATGAATCTTAATGACCTTAAGAAAATGTTTAAGAGGCATCCCCCCCAGACCGTGGCTCCCTTGGGGATTCAGCATCTCTGCCAGAAAACGTGAATGCGTTCTTACCTCCTGGCTTTCGAGACCAAGAACACTGAATATATTAAACCGTTCGCCTGTTACCTTGGCAATTTTATCATATTTACTTGATACAGCCGAAACTTTATTGAGCAATGAGCGACTATACTCAACCATGTGCTATTTATAGGGCTGGTGCATGACGGCCTTTACCAGCGCCCGCAGGGTGTCGTGAACAACTATTGCTCGTTAGATTATTAATAGTCGGATGTTTGCTGCCGCAATATTTGCAAGTATATTGCGATTTCTCGCTTCCTTCATAAAGCTTGTGTCGGCCTCTGCTCGCCCCATCTGGATGTCTCGGACATGAGTTGCTTGTCAGATTTTCAACTGTTGAATGTTTACTGCCACAATACTCACAAAAATAATTCGTCATACATCCACCTTTTCCGCTATTCGTAGGATCCACTATTTCCGGTCCGTAAATGGGGTCAAGCTATCATAGCATCGACTTCAACCCCCTGAATCCATGCCTCATTACTTATCCCCCAAAAATAAACAGCCAATTCATCTTTGCCCATAATAGCAAAAGATGCGGCCGGTGCGGGACATACCCATGTCCCTTAATCACGCAAAGTCAAATTATCTTACCTTGAATTCCGTCGGAGGCTCTACATGGCAAAAACTCTTTGGGTAGACAGCATTCGCAACCCACCAGCGGGCTCGGATTACGATATCGCCCGGAACTACGCACAGGCCGTTGCATATCTTCAGGTGAATACCTACTATGCCATTTGTATCGATCATGATCTGGACGATTTCGATGCGTCGGGAACCGAGAAGACCGGATACGACGTCTTGATGTACCTGGTGCAACTTAAAATAGCCAGCCATGCAGTTCCAAAGCATTACGAGTTACTGACTGCAAACCCTGTTGACCGTGAGCGCATGGAAGGCGTGATCTACCAGTATCTATGCGTAAGCTGAGCAACGCGCTCTGAGGACAATCAGGCTCGCATGGCCATCAGCTCGGCCCTCACACGCTGATAGGTCACGCCAAAATCAGCCAAAACCGAATCGACTCCGTGATTTCTATCGTGCAGCAACGCCAAAAGAATGTGTTCCGAACCAACACAGAGATGATTCAATCGTTCTGCTTCTTCCTGAGAACCCTTAATGACTGCTTCAACAATTCGACCATGATCGCGTCTATCGGGCTGTTGTGGACGGTTTGTGTGCCAGGACTTCTCTATTCTGATCACAAGGTTTTCTACGTTCACATGCAATCGCCCAAATATCTGTCCAACAACCAATTCCCTCAGAAACTGAAAATTCTCCGATCTGAGCATGGCGAGCAGAATATGCTCGACGCAAAGTTGGCAGGTGCCAGTCTTTTGGGATTCCTGAGGTGCATACTCATGCAGGATTTTTAAGGCACGACGCGTGAAAACCGACTTGGGGGTACGACCATCCATCTGGAACTTCTATTTCTGTAATATTGCCACAGTCGCCCGTCCATAAACCGGATCCAGTAGCGACAGCGTAGACTTCGATGCGTTAAATTTGCCGAATCTTTTGTACCCACCGTCGCCCTTTTCAACTTCGAGAAAATGCCCGCGAATGCGATATACTATGATTTTTGATGTTCCGCTCTGTGTGAAGAGCATCTTGCCGTTCTCTTTAAGCTCCATGCTAAATGTCTCGGCCCCGACATTATCGATCACCAGCTTTGCACCCCGCATGTGTGTTGAAAGACGTTGCCCCGTGAACCCTTGACGCATCGCTTTCTGGCGAATATCCGCAAGCATTCTTTTCTTCTGGATAGGCCCGATCTTATAATAATGAATCGTTCGAGTCCCTTTAAGCTGTGCCAGATCTTCTTCATACTTCTCTGCATCGGTTTTCTCAATGGCGGCCTCGGGTGTCATCACGGGATCAGCTGCCTCGACAAGAGGAGTATCGCTTGTTGGCGCACTAGCCGTAGCACACCCCGGTGCGCCTCCGTGCATGTGATCGTTTCTGAGAACAGATACAAAAATTAAAGGCGGCTTTTCCTGACTATAAATGGACATATAGAGACCGTCTTCTTCGGTCTTGCATGATTTAAATATCTCAGTAACGGCATACTCGCGCTGTACAGCTTTGAATACATCGACTGTTATGCCATTGATAGTCTGCCCAGTATAAAAATCTATAATTGCTGCAAGATCTGCTGCGATTTTTCCTTTTCGCGAATTATATTGAATATTTAAGCCGAGATCGCCCTCACAGAAACTCACATATATCTGTTTCGCATTGCCGTAAACTGGAATCTCGAAGGTTCCCAGATGATCCCCGTAGGAGACAAATCCTTTTTCAATCTTCCGCCAGCCGCCAAGGCAGCCGCTTGCTGAAAGAGATTTGCCTGCGAGAAGGCAGCCGAACACTGCGAGGAAAAAAATGATATTCTTCATAATCCCTAAACTATCTTAATCTTCGCGGGTTGCGGGACACGCGCATGTCCCCGAGTATAGAGGTAAGGTCGTATCGAGGATCAAGGAGCCTGAAGTAAATCTGCTGGGGTACCAAAATTCGCCTTCGAAGTGCTGGGCGTTTAACGCAAAAATTGCAAGCGCGAAGCGGCTTATAGCTGAGAAAGTCGGTTGCGGCGGCATCTCGCGCCGTGTATCCGGTTTTTCTGCAATTCCATGAAATCCTTAACTTATCTGTCTTTGTGCCTGTTGCTTGTCGCAGCCCCCTTTTCCCCCGCTTTTGCGGCCCCCGCCGCTGAACTGACAGCTCAAAAATGTCAGACCGCGCCGCTTTTCCGCGAGGCAGACCCCAAAAGGCCCGCTGCCGGGCTCACCGACTACAAACAGGTAGCCGCGTTTCCCATTCTCTTAAACAGCATCTATAAACCCGCGCGCAACGGGGCTCTGCTGCATTACAGTATTCGCTGCGCTTTCGACATGCCGGCAACATTCAAGGGCGAACACTACCTCTACCTGCCGGGTATCGGTGAGAACTTTGACGTCTATCTCAATGGTGAAAAAGTTCATGCAGATATACACATCTCGGGCGGGCGCATCGAAAAATACCGCTACGATAAATTCGTGAATATTTCCTTGCCGGCGAACCTGCTACACGCCGGCGAGAACAGCCTCTTTTTTCATATCGCCGGTTATGCGCCCGTGACCCCCTTGTCAGAAAACTTTCTGCTCGGCCTGCCCTTCCGCAGCGGCTATGTCATTTCAGCATCGCGTGTCGAAGGGCCGGGCAGCCTTCTCTTGTTTTTTCTCACAGCTTCTTATATCTTTTTCGCCTTTTATCATCTTTTTTTCTATGTCCGCTGGCGCGAGAAGAAATACAACCTGCATTTCGCCATATTCTCGCTGGCGATTTCAGGCTATTTTCTCGCCTTCTCACAAGAGGCATTTGCGCACGTCGAGAATACCCGCTACCTCGTCATCGCATCGTATGCCTGCCAGATAATCGCGCTCGGTTTTTTTCTTTTATATGTGCAGAGTTTCTTTTTTGAAAACCGCAAAGTGCCCAAGATCATTAGCGCGGCGGTTGCGGTCGACCTCGCGCTAGCGACGGCCGTCATATTCGGACGCGAAACCTGGTATCAGTCGCTTCTGACATTCTGGTATTTTACGGCCTTGCCGCAGGTGATGGTGGTTTTTTATCTGATCGCCAACGCGGTACGCCTGAAACTACCCGACGCACGTCTTTTAGCCGCCAGCATCGCCGTCGCGATTTTGATGATCGCTTTCGACATGCTCGATACGCTGCTCATCTATTCGAGCGTGCGCCTCAGCCAGTTCGCCTATTTCACCGTTGTCCTTTCGCTGGTGCTGATTATGGCGAACCGCTTTATCAGCATACACCATGAAACCGACCGTCTTAACCGCCAGCTCTCGCTCGAGCGCAATTCATTCTCGCGCTTCGTACCTTCGCAGTTTCTCGAAAACCTCGGCAAGACAACCGCGCTCGATATCCGCCGCGGCGACGCCGCGCAGCGCCAGATGGGCATCCTCTTTTTGGATATCCGGAACTTCACCGGCATCGCCGAAAAGATGACGCCGAGCGAAAGCCTCGTCTTTCTCAATGTCTTCATGAAACGAATGGAGCAGTGTATCAGCGTGAATGGCGGCTTCGTCGACAAATATATCGGCGACGGCCTTCTGGCTCTCTTCGGCTCGCAGAGCGACGATGTTGGCGCAGGAGCATTGCAAGCAGTGCGTACCGGCCGGCAAATTATCGAGAGCCTCAAGTTTTTCAAACGCTACAGCAAAGACATCGGCGGCATTAAAATCGGTATAGGCATCCATTGCGGGCCGCTGGTGATGGGTACACTGGGCAGCCGGCGTCGTCTCGACACGACCGTGATCGGCGACGCGGTGAATCTGGCGTCACGCCTCGAAATGCTGACGACGCTCTATGGCACGCCGATGCTGGTCTCAGACGCGGTCTATTCGAAATTACCCGCCGAAATCGGCATCGATATGCGGCGCATCGATACCGTGCGTGTGAAAGGCCGCAAGCAGGCGGTGACTATCTACGAAGATTTCTCGCGCGAAGATCAGGCCACGATCGAGAAAAAGAAACACGGCTCGATCAGCTATGAGCAAGCGATGGATCTCTACCGGCACGGTCAGTTTACCGAAGCGGAGAAACTTTTCCTGCGCATCGCCGAAGATAATGCCGCCGACGGTGCGGCAGCTGCGCTCGCGCGGCGTTGTGCAAAGCTAGCCCGCGATGGCGCACCGGCGACCTGGGACGGAGTGCTACCGTTAGGGAAAAAGTAGCTCACGAAATACCACACACCGAATGATCGGTGACGGGCATTCTTTCATCAAGAACCGTGAAAATTGCCAACCTCTGGGCGCCACCGCAGATCCGGGGGTGAGGGTACCCTATTCGGCGATTTTTTCTGGCCAATATCGTGCATATACACTATACTTGGGCTATGGAATTCC
>JAFLED010000140.1 GCA_017302045.1 Spirochaetota bacterium | reverse complement strand
ATAAGCTGCCGGACAACTTATTTAGAATTTCGCGCGCCGCGTCACCGCGAGCACACCCATGACCTGTGCGACAACGAGGGCAAAAATACTCAGCGTATAGAGCAGATACATCTGCTCCACTTTACCCGCGAACAGGGGAAGAGCATATTCTGCCACCGCAATCACTCCGCCTACGACGAGCACCAGCGGCAGCAGGTCCATAATCTTGTATTTGCGCACTTCGTAGGTAAAGAGGTCGAACAGCGCCAGCTTGATGCAATAGAAGCTAAAGAACGCGCCGAGCAAGAGGCCGCCGATATTGGCAAACCGCATCACTGGCAGATTCGTTGAAAATTTTGCGACGACGAAATATCCGATCACCAGCGCTGGAATCGTATAAAGAAAAGCGGGTATAAAATAAAACCATTTGGCGTGCCGGCGTTTGGCTTTTACCCGGTCGCGGCTGAGACTCAGCGCATAGAGCGATATGCCCGCAAAGAGGGTTATCCCCACGGCGAAGAGCCCGAAAATCAACTGCGCATTGCCGATGAGGTAGGGCATGAGTATGAGCGGAGTAACATAGCTCGGCCAGACGAAGAGCAGCATTGCCCAGTCCATGACGTCACCGTATTTTTTGCCGTCAGCATGCGGTTGCCTTTCGCCCAAAAGATAACCCGATAGCTTCATTGCCACCGCCATCACCACGATGCCGATATACGTCGTCAGTGAAACCGCGCCCAACGAGTCTTTATTGAGGTTGACGAGAATATAACCGACGAGAGCGAGAACTGCAGCCGTGCCCAGAATGAAAAGCTGCGGCATAAATCTGAAGATGGCGCCCATCGCGGTAGGTTCCGGAAAAGTCACGCGTTCCGCAAGCGAAACGCAGGGGCAGCGAGGGGGCGCACGGCCCGAACGGCGCTAGCGAATGCGGATGCCCATGTTGAGGGCGTTGTTCATCTTCTTGCCGGCAAACTTTTTCGCAGCGAGAACGCGGTCGTCGAGATCGCGTATACCGCGCAGCAGGCCGTCTATATAGATAGCAAGTAACTTAGCGCGGTCGGTACTGCTCATGTTTACGAGTACTTCGGATTTTGCCGTATCGCCCTCGGCGTGGTAATAAAGGCTGATGTGGCCATAGCTGGTTTTCTTTATATCGTCGTTTTTGATCGAGCGTTTATGCGAGAATTGCCGGCGCAGAGCGGCCTCTTCGTATTTGAGTTCGATCGCCGTGATATTGCCGCCATTCATTTTCATGACGATTTCTTCGAGAACCACCGGATTGTCGCGGTCGAGCGCCGTGCGCTTGCCGCCACGCTCGAGCGTGATGCAGAACTGGTCAGGGGCGCAGTTGCTCGTCGTTTTATCGCCCTTGACCTTTGCCTTTTCGGCGTTTTTACGGCGTTCGTCTTCGTCGGCCTTAAAGCGGGCAACGAGTTCGTTCAGTTTTTTATGCAGCTCTTCTACCGTAGGGTGGCTGAGATCCCCTGTGCCGTTCATTTGGGCGGGGGTAGCGGTCACCCATGAGAATATGAGGATAGAAAACAAAATAAATGCTTGGCGTCTCATGGTACTCTATTATCGACGTGATACGCGACTATATGTAGCGTAAAGACTATTTAGGTACTAAAGAATGGATATAAAGCTGCACGAAAAACAAGGGTATTATGTCGTTTACCTCAAAGGTAGTCTCGACATGTACACGTCGGTTGAACTCAAGAGCCAGACCGACGGCATTCCGTTAAAAACGGGTGAAAAGATCATTCTGCAGCTCAATGACGTCAGCTACATCGATTCCAGCGGCATTGGTGTCCTCATTAAGATAGTCAATGCCGTGCAGGCAGCTTCTGGCACCGTGCACCTGACAGGCATCAAACCAATGATCGAAAAGATCTTTAAGGTCGCAGGCCTGATGAACTTCTTCTCGTTCATTACCGAAGAAGAGTTTAAGTCAAAATACCCGGTTTAATATCCTCATCCCCAGCCGGCCGTAGGCCGGGGTGAGGTACCCTGGCAAAAATTGTGTCGATGTGCGCCAGAAACGAGCGTGCGTCAAAAACCTCATCCCACTGTGATTTTGTGATCTCTTTTAGGGTCGGATTTCCCTCGAGCCGCGAACGCAGGTTGCCTGTAGAGGGGTTCTCCCACGTTGCCATTGCCGCAGCCTGCACGAGCGCGTAAGCGTCTTCGCGGCTCATCTGCGTTGCCGACGTTACCGTCAAGAGCGCACGTGACGAGAACAACAGACCATGCGTTGCATCGAGTACGCGCTCGCAGTTCTTCTCGTGCACATGCAGGTTTTCGACAACAAAAGCCGATTTGAGCAGCATGTATTCGATGAGCGCCGTTGCGTCGGGCAGTATCACACGTTCGGCGCCTGAGTGCGAGATATCGCGCTCATGCCAGAGCGGCACATTGTATTCCGCGGTTGTCGCATAACCCGACAGCACACGCGCCAGGCCGCAGATGCGTTCTGCGAGAATCGGGTTGCGCTTATGCGGCATGGCGCTCGAACCTTTCTGTCCCTTTTGAAACGGTTCTTCGACTTCGCGCCCTTCGGTGCGTTGCAGCAGGCGAATCTCTTGCATCAGGCGGTAGAGCGCCTGGCCCGCAAGCGCAATCGCCTGCATAAAATAGGCATGGCGGTCACGGGGGATTACCTGCGTGCTCACGGGTTCAACCTGGAGATTACATTTACCGAGCACGTACGCTTCGAGCTCGGGCGGCATTTGCGAGTAGGTACCGACGGCGCCCGAGATCTTGCCGTAGCGGCAGTCTTCGAGTGCATGTTTCAGTCGGTCGCGTGCGCGTGACAGCTCGGCGTAGTGCCCAAGAAATTTAAGGCCGAGCGTCGTCGGTTCGGCATGCACACCATGCGTACGGCCCGCAACGACGAGATCTTTATGCTTCTGCGCAAAGTCATAGAGCGCCGACAGCGCTTTCAGCATCGCCTTGTCGATGATGCCGCCGGCTTCCTGAATCAACATCATCTGGGCGGTATCGACGATGTCCGACGATGTGAGGCCGAAGTGCACATGGCGCGAGGCGGCGCCGATATTTTCGGCGAGAGCGGTCAGAAAAGCGATGACATCGTGGTGAATCTCGTTTTCGATTTCATTGATGCGTTCGACGCTAAAGGTGGATTTCCTTTTGATATCGTCGAGCTCGCCGTCGCTGATTTTACCCTTCGAGTGCCAGTATTCGCAAGCGGCGATCTCGATATCGCGCCAGATTTCAAACTTGCGCTGCAGCGACCAAAGCCGGCGAATTTCAGGGGTAGAGTAACGGTCGATCATCACCCCTCCCCGGCGCTAAAGCGCCGACCCTCCCCACTGACGTGGAGAGGGTATAGTTCTGAGTCTTTTCCCCCTCTCCATGTAATGGGGAGGGGGTTAGGGGGTGGGGTCACGCCTCAGCGATCCTTACATCGGGAATCACTTCGGCGTCGAGGGCTACACCGCCACGCTCACGGCGTTCGACGCGGTTGGCGAGAGACATGTTTTTGTCGAAGATAAACTTCAACACGAGTAATCCCCATGAGGTATGATACTTAATGTTATTATAAAACTCCGGCGCTGCCTTGCGGATCTTCGGCAGGTAGTTCCAGGCGCACGAAGGGAAGTCGTGGTGTTCGTTGTGGTAGCCGACATGCATCGAGGGCAGTGACAACCAGCCATAATAACTGTAGGTCTCTTGCGGCTCGGCGACCATAAAATGCTCCTGAATCAGGCGGCCGCCGACGATGGAGAGGCCGAAACCGCACCAGAAGGCAACGGCGATATAGATGATAGAATGCCAGCCCCAGAAGTAGGCGACGGCAAAATCGACCGCGAAGGTGACGATCCAGTTAGCGAGCACCCAGCCGTCGAAGAAGGCGACTTCACGCACACGCGCTGTGCGCACCGATTGAATCAATGGGAAAAAGGCGAGCCAGATCATTTTGCGGTACCAGATATTTTTGACCGCTTTGACCTCCCACTTTGCCGGCAGGTCGGCATCGAGTTCATAGACACCTTGAAATGCATGGTGTTTCATGTGGTACTTTTTGAAAGAGACATATGAGGGAATCAGCATCGGCGAGTTGACGATGAGGCCGGCTAAGTCGTTCCAGAACTTACCGCGAAAGATGAGGCCGTGCGAGGCATCGTGCACGAGGCCGATGAAACAGTGGTTCACGAGCGTACCGAAGAGCCAGGCCGCCGGAATCACGATATAAAGAGGTTTGTCGCGCATGAACCACGCCATGCCGAGCTGTACCGAAACCGAGAGCAGAATCACGAGAAAGCTCCAAGGGTTCTTTTTGCCGATGAACTTGCGCATCTCGGGGTGTTTAGCGAGGATTTCTTTCGTGCGCGCGAGGTGGGGTTCCTGGTTTTTATCGAACAGAAATTCGGTGCGTGCCATACGCCTTTTTGTGCGTCGCAAACAGGCGGTAAAGCAGAATCAAACCCACGGGATAGTTTTCCATTAAAGGAAGTTCGAATCGTTATTCGGCTTTCAACGCCCGATTTCTTCGGCGCCAAAGCTGACAAAAGAGTCGTTGGTCGATTTATAGTCGGCGGCGATCCATGCGGCCGAGCGCACGACGCTGCTGAAACGAATTTCGTCGGTGTAACCTCTGAAGGGGACGAGACCGTCGTCAAAAGCACCCAGGGCGGCCGATGCCGAAATTGTCGAATCGGTCACGTTCGGTGCCCAGCCCAGTACGGCAGAAGCACTGTTCAGGGAGCCATCGACATAATACGTAATTATTTTTCCGGAGAAATCAATGGTCATCGTCACCTGATACCAAGTGTTCAGATTTGCCAGTGGATTACTCGTGGTTGCAAAGGACGCGCTGGCCGCACCGTCGGGTGCGCGCACAATGCCATTCAGGTTTGTTGTGGTTATGACCTCGAATGCCAGGCGCGACGTACCTGTGGCAACTCCACCGTTGTTGATCGAAAAACACATCAGCCCCTGGCCACCCACGTTGGCTGTGCGGTTAACCCATAACGAAAGTGTCACGGCGCTCAGGTTTGCGGCGATCGTTGTTCCCGACATATTGATATATTGCGTCGCGCCGTCCGACGAGCGGGCATCCCCCGATTTGCCGGCAACCAGGGTCACCGCACCGGCGTTGGTGCCGTTATAGGCATTTGCCGTCGAGTCGTGCGCTGTTGCCCCCAGGTGCCAGACGCCGCGGAAGTTTGAATCCCACACGGCTGTGGCGCTCTGCGCGTCGGCCGCCCTCGCGTTGCCATAATACATGTAGATATGGTCGCTCGCCGACGCCGCGTCGATCTGCGGCACCTTGACCCAGACAGACGAGGTGCCCGCTTCATCCCATTTTTCGATTTCATGCGAGAGCAGTGTCGTGTTGTCCGCATCGTAAAAGCGGATGTCTTGCCCGGCGTCCTGGGTTTTTGTATAATCGATGCGGCTTGCGTCGAGGCGCACCAGCACGGGAAAGTTCACGAGATTTTCAGCCTGCGCCGAGTTGTCGAAGGTGAGTTTGCGCCGGTTGCTCCATTCGCGGTCGTCGAGAAATTTGGTGATCGCGCCGTTGCAGGCTGAAAGGGCAACTGCCGCCAGTGCGATAAAAGCAGCTCTTTTGAGACGCACCACGGGCGCAAAATGCGGCACCGGTGACGCGGGGTCATTTCTTTTCTTTTCTGTACTTATAGAGCTAAACTCCACATTTGCCGCCTTATCCATGCAGCCGCGCCGCCCGAAATCTTCGATCGTTCTGAGACTTTCGTTTCTTTATATCGGCCTTATGTTGTTTAACCTGTCGATTTTCTGGTTCGCTTCGGGTTCGAACCAGATGCGGCTCATCGCCGAGAAAGCGACGATGTCGGCACAATCGATCTCTTTCGAAATTTTTCGGCGTCTGCAGCCGGTTTTAGACAAGGCTTTCGCCGCAAAGGTCGATCCGACTCTGGCATTCGCTCAAAACAAAGAGGCTTTCATCAAGAGTCTCAAGGTAGGCGGCGCCAGCGACAAACTTATTATTCCTACGCTGCGCGTTTTTTCCACCGACTTACAGATGCTGCTGACATACCCCGCCGACGCGGCGGCGACGGTGACGCCCGACGACCTGCAGCATGCGTACAAGGCGCTGCAACTCAAAGACCTGAAGAACGAAATTTTTTACGGTGTTCCCGATATTCTGCGCTACCGCATCGATATTTACCTGCCGCTGACGTCGACCGGCGTGAACGATCTTGTACTTTCGAGTCGCATACCGCTCGAAGCGATCGAGCGCGAACTCGCGAGCCTGTTGCGTCTGGGTCTGGTGATGCTGGGCCTTCTGCTCGTCGTGCAGACCGCGGTGGGCTTTGTCATCTACCGTGCGCTCATTCGACCGATCAAAAATGTCAGTTCTGCCGCCGAAGAGCTCAGCCGTGGTGAATTTACACAGATCGATTTTAAGACGAAGCGCGACGACGAAATCAAAACGCTTGTCGATTCGTTTAATCACATGTCTTCAGAACTCAAGGTAAAAGACGAGACGATCCGCCAGAATCTCGCGGCGATCAAAAAGAAAAACGATATCGCGCAGTTCGAGCTCAATATCGCTCAGAAAATACAGGCATCGGTTTTACCCGCGCAAAAAGACGTCGGGCATGTGCGCTGGCTCGTCGAATACCAGCCGCTCTATACCGTCTCGGGCGACTATTATGACATTTTGCGCCTCGCCGACGGCTCGGTGGCGATCTTTATCGGCGACGCTTCGGGGCATGGCGTGCCTGCCGCGTTTCTGACCATCATGGCGAAGATTTATTTTTCTTCGCTCGTTGAAAAAATCGCCGACCCCGCCGAGCTGTTGCAACACATCAGCGAACTCATGGCGGGGTATCTCGAAATGGAAGGCCTCTACATGACGGGCTTTTATATGCGGATTTACCCCGACAACAGAGCAGAATATTGTAACTGTATTCATCCGACACCCTTGATTTTGCGCAAAACGACAGGCGAACTCGAACAGCTCAAGTCGACGGGTTTTTACATCGGCATGATCAACGAAGACGGCAAGAAGAACGAAACCAAATCTGTACAGCTTTATCCGGGCGACCGTCTCGTGCTTTATTCCGACGGTATCACCGAGGCGAAGAATGCGCAGAAAAAAATGTTCTCATTAGACCGTTTTGCCGAAGTGCTGCGCGCTCATAAAGACGAGTCTTCACAGAACCTGCGAAATATACTGCTCGAAAGTCTGAAATCCTACCTGGATGGCGTGCCGCTCAACGACGATCTCACGCTGCTCATCGCCGAAATCGTCAGCCCTGCGGAGAGTTGATTGGCCGGAATGTTTTTCAAAGTAGTCTGGCGCATTCTCGCGGTCTTACTGGGCTGCGCGCTCGCGGCGTTCTTTATGAACCTGATTTTCGAAGTGCGCGTGCGCGAACTCAAGACATCGCTGAAGAATCTCAACAATAACCAGACATCCTTTCGCACGCTGGCTCTCATCTCGCGCTACCAGTTAATCCGCGACCGCATCGGCCGCAGCGACGCGACCCTCTTAGGGTCTCCGTCTTCGGAGGCGAACCAGTTTAAGAACGAGGGTAAAACCATGCTTGCACTCGGCCAAACCGCCGTGCAAGACGAAAGCGAGCGTCTGAGCGCGCTCGACCGTGTGGCGATTACGCTCATCAACGGCCTCAACTGGCTCACGGGTTCTGAGCCGATGAAAAACTACCAGGCAACTAAGGATCAGCGCGCGCTGGAGCTCGCCTACCTCTACGAATTGCGCCGCGACTATGCGAAGGCGATCGAAACCTACGATCTCGCGATCAAGATTACGCCCGAGAAGAACCAAGAGGCGTTACAGTATGCGTACCTGCATCGGGGCTTCTGCCTTTCGCTGCTCGATAAAAAGAACGAGGCGCTGGCGGATTATTCCATCGTCATCTCCTCAAATCAAACGGGAGAGTTTCGCTACACTGCCGAGGTGCTGTCGGCGCTCATCAAAGAGTTGCTCGATAAGACGCAGAGAGTCGATCTGATGCTCGACTCAGAGGGCAAGGCAGAGGCATATTATAAACTCGCCGCCTACCCCAAGGCGTTCGCGGTTTATGAGAAACTCCAGAAACAGGGCGGTCTTTCCGCACGCGGCACGTATTATGCGGGGCGCGTGCACGAAGAGTTGGGCCAATCGGATAAGGCGGCGGAAAAGTTTCGTAACCTGATCGCCAAACGAACCGATAACGACTGGGCGCTGCGCGCAAACCGCCGCATTTACGCTTTAGGCGCGTTTTACGGTGGCGATAAAAAATTCCGCGAAGAATCGCAGAAGAATGCGCAGACCGTCGTACAGGACCAGGAACTCATCAAGGCCGCGGCAAAATTCGAGGCTGTGGTGCAGAAAAACGAAGAGACCGCCAAGGCCAAAGAAGTCGAGGTTGCCGAAACCATCGCTCTTGTAAAAGAAGAAAAAGAAAATCTCGCCGCCAAAGCACCACCCGCAGCACCGGTGCCTGTCGCTGCGCCAGTAACGCAACCGCCAAAACTACCCGAGCCGCCTCCGGCAAAGGTTGTGCCTCCGCCTGTAACTGTCAGACCTAAGGTGCAAGTGCCTGCACCCCCACCCGAACCGGTCGCGCCACTTGTTGCACCAGCACCTGCGGTACCCGCGACCCCCGAAGAAAAACTGCAGAGCGCGCTCAAACGGAATGACCTGACGCGCGCCGAACGAAAAGAGTTGCTTACCAACTTTAAAGAGATCGAACTCATCACACTCACCGACGAAAACCAGCTTTGGGGAATGCCCATCGCCGAAACCCGCGATAGAATTTCGTTCTTCACCGTCATGGGTAAGGTGAGCGTCGCCAAGGCCCGCATCAAGAGCCGTGAGAAAGTCGACAGCGACGAGGCGTTTCGTTGAAAAAGGCGCTGGTTTGGTTTATACTCTGCGTACCCCTGTTCGCAAAAACTGCGCCGCTTAAAAAAGGCGACAGGTACGATTTTATCGCCAAAGACGGCCAGCATATCTATGACGCCGAATTCGTGCGTGAGACGACGACTTCGTACCTGGTCAAGGCGCAGGGTATCGGCGACGAATTGGTTACAATTGAAAAAGACGCCCTCGCCGAACCGCCGCGTGCGATTCTTCCCGGCAAACCCAGACCGCCGAGGGGGCCGCACGAAAAATGGAGCATTGCCGTGTTGGGCGACCTGCGGCTCGCGAACGGCGCTTTTTCGGATTATGCGCTTTTTTTTCCCGGCTTTTCGGCGCGCGTCGCGCGCACGATGCCGCGTTTCCCGTGGCTGGGGTTTAACTCGCTCTGGGCCGGGCTGCAGTATTCGCCGATTGCTAACTCGCCGCGCCGCATCGATATGTTCACCCTCGCGCTCGGGCCGCGCTGGAATTTTCGCTGGAAAAAGTTTAAGCGCGCCGATTTTTTCGCGGGGGTAGCTCCTACCGTGTCTTTTTTTTCATACACTTCGTATTCATTTACGGCGACGAGTTTTAATGCCGGTGCGGTCGCGCTTTTCGGTGTGGATTATTATCTCGGAAAAAACTGGTTTTTAACCGCGTCACTCTCGAGCCAATACGTGTACGACACGACGACATTCGTGCTCATGCACTCGCTGTCAGCCGGCGCAGGTTATGCCTGGTGAGAACCGAGCGCTTCGTCGGTCGTCGTCATGACATTGAGTAATCCCATCGATTGCGTCGCATGCAAGATCGCGTCGACCTGTTCGCCGATTTGTACGAGAATGAGTTTGCCGCCATAACTTTTGACGGCCTTGTTGAAATAAAACAGCGCGCCAATCGCCGAAGAGTCGATCGATTCGACTTTTTCGAGGTCGAGAACCACTGTGGCTGGTTTCGATTCGATGCAGCCCGTCACGGCCGTTTTGAATTCGGGAACTTTATACATTTCAAATTCATCTGTCAGCATTTTGACGACGACCGCATTGGGCCGCTGTTCGGCTTCGATCATACTCATTTAGACGACACCTTCCTGTGATTTTCCGACAAC
>JAFLED010000014.1 GCA_017302045.1 Spirochaetota bacterium | reverse complement strand
GGCCATGGCAAGCGAGCTCGTCTGCGGTCTCGGCCATTGCGGCGATATCGTAGCCGTTGATGTCACATCGGTCTATCCGCCCGAGTTGTTGCAAAAGCCGAAAGTCGGTTATGTCTCGAAGCTAAGCGCCGAAGGCATTCTGTCGATGAGGCCCACAGCGCTTATCTATATCGACGGGGCAGGCCCGGCGCAGGTTTTACAGCAGCTCGAGCAGAGCGGCGTGAAGCTCGTCAAACTGAATAAAGAACTCGGCAATAAAGCCGCCGAAAGCCGCATTCTGGAGCTGGGTAAAGCATTGCAAGAAAATGCAAAAGCAAAGGCTCTGGCTACAAAGTTGAGCACATCGCTGACGAAATTGGCGCGCGAGAAGAAGGCGAATAAACGGCCGAAGGTACTGTTTCTCTATGCCCGCGGCGCGCAGACACTTCTGGCGATGGGTAAGAACACCACTGCGGACGAATTTATCGAGCTCGCGGGCGGTGAGAATGCCTTCACCACAGACGGTTATAAACCCGTGAATGCCGAAGCGGTAGCTGCCTCACAGGCTGAGATCATCATAATTCCCGACGGTAGCTTGCAAGGACTCGGCGGTAAGGAAGCCTTGAAGAGCATTCCTGGCCTGGGGCAAACCCCCGCAGGGCGTCGCCTCGCCGTTGTCACCATGGATGACTCGTTGCTGGCAGGGCTTGGGCCGCGCACGGCCAACGCCGTGAAAACCATCCGCAAAAAGATCGCTGAGGAGCTGGCGCGCGGCAAGTGATGCAATTCCAGGAGTCACGGGGGTCGAAAATTATGCTTACCGCAGACCAGAAGTCGGCCGCGGCGCTCATAACTCTCGGCGTTATTACGGCGATGAGTCTCTACATCGCGCTGTCATTCGGCGCAGCACGCGAGTTCTCCATCGCGTCGTTTTTTTCGGGATCGCAGTTCGAACGGGATATTCTCATCGATATCAGACTACCGCGGGTTCTCTTTGCTCTCTGTTGCGGCGCTGGCCTGGCCTTGACGGGCGTCCTGGCTCAATGCCTGTTTCGCAATCCACTGGCCGAGCCCTATCTCATGGGTACATCCGCCGGGGCGATGCTCTTTGCTATTGTGGCGATCTTTGCCGCAGGTCGCATGGGCATAAACTTCCATGCCGGGCCTTTCCAGGGAATCGGCCCGGCGCTTTTTTCGTTCGCGGGTGCCGCGCTTGCCTGCGGTATCGTATTGCGCCTGGGACACACCACTGGCGGTCAGGTGCATTTTGTGCTTTTAGCGGGGATTGCCATCAATGCGCTCGCGTCTTCATTTAGCGGCATCTTTATCTTTCTCGCAAACGACCGCGAATTGCGCGATATCACTTTTTGGAATCTCGGTAGCTACGGTGCGGCTACATATCCTGCGGTCGCCATGGCTGCGGGCGTTGCCCTGGTTGCCAGTACCGCGGCGTTTATGATGCGCCGTCGTCTCGATGCGTTGCTGCTCGGCGAACAGGTCGCCTTCGATCTGGGCGTTAAGGTGAAGCGCGATCGGCGGATTATCTTTTTGCTCATCGTGCTCTGCCAGGGCGTGCTGGTTTCCCTCACCGGCATGATTATGTTTATCTCGCTGGTCGCTCCCCACCTGACGCGCATGCTCGTCGGTGCCTCGCACCGTTATCTTATTCCTGGGTCGGTTTTTTTAGGAGCAATTATTTCTCTGGTAGCAGATACAATCGCCCGGCGCGTCGCGGATCCCGCCGAGATTCCTCTCGGGGTACTTACCGGTCTCATCGGGGCGCCATTTTTTCTGTATATGCTGAAGCAACATAAGTCGCGGAGCGGGGTATGACCAAACAACGTACACAAGCCGGTGTATCACCGGCCTCGCCCATTCTCGCGACAAAAGATCTCGAATACAGAATTCACCGCAAGCTGACGTTACGAGTTCCCCGGTTTGAGATTCGGCCGGGTGAAGTTGTGGGTGTTTTAGGTCCCAATGGCGCGGGAAAAACCACACTGCTGAATCTGCTGACCGGTATTGCAGAGCCGCACCGCGGCACTATTCGTCTGAACGGCAAGAACCTGAGGCAGCAAACCGCGCTCGAGCTTGCGGCGCAGCGCTCTGTCATGCGCGCTGCGCATGTTCACGACGCGGCGCAGGGACTCACCGTGCGCGAAATTGTCGCGCTCGGCACATTGTCAAATCCGATGCACCCGCGGCTGGCCAACGTTATTGCCGCGTCACTGGCACATCGTTTCGATCTGGTGCATCTGATGCACAGCGACTTCTCGGTACTTTCCAGTGGCGAGAAGCAGCGTGTGCACACCGCGCGCATCTTTATGCAGCTTTATGGTCGCGAGCCGGGACATCTTGTGTTTCTCGATGAACCGTATGCGCATCTCGATGCCCGTCATACTCAGGTGCTTGCCCATGAACTCAGTTACCTGAGAGGTGAGGGTGCAGGTATCGTATGTATACTGCATGATATCAACTTTGCCTCGCGGCATTGCGACCGAATCTATTTTATGAAAGATGCGACGCTGGTGCGCGAGGTGCGTGCGACGCAGATTTATAACCGGCATCTTTTAGAGAATATCTACGATGCGTCTTTCGCCATAGTGCGGGCAGGGAGGGAAAAATATGTTGTTTCCAGGAATTAGTTTGTCGCTTGAAAAGCGCAAAGCCGGTCTGATTTTATTTGCCGTCATTTTCAACGGGCATTGTGCCGCAGATCTGCAGTCCGATACCGCGGGTGTTTCACAAACGGCTGCCTCGGTGACGACGGTGTCCTTGGGTGATGGTACCTTTAAGACTATCATCGATGCTACGTCGACGAGCGCGTGGCGTTATTTTAATTTTGAGGCATCGGGCGAGGCGAACGTGACCGACCCGCAGACGAATAGCGTATGGGATATTGGATTTCAGCGATTCATGATCAAAACAAACGCTGGTGTGAGCGGCACGGCGAATGCGGCAGTGCTCCCCATCGGCGGCTCTGCCTTCGCCGGATTAACGCAATCCCCCGTTTTTATGGGAGCGATTACCGACGTGAGCGACCCGGGCGATAGCAACGACGCTTGCCGGCCGACGACAACCGGGGTGTTGTATGCTTTTCTGAAATCAACGCATTCGCCGAATGCCTGCTGGCTTTATTACACAGGCGCCCCTAACCACCAGTTGTTATCGCGAAAAGACGATGTCGCCTATGTCGTGCGTACCTCGACTCCCCGTTATTATAAGGTACAGGTACTGAGCTATTACAGCGATACCGGAACGGCGGGAGTGATGTCTTTCCGCTGGGCGGAGGTTGCGGCGCCGTGATCCGGGATTTTTTTAATAAGCAATTGATGAGAATGATTCTCGTTATCTTTTTGGTCGGTGAGGGAATTCTGCCCGCTTCCCGCTTAGTTGCGGCGACGGCGCAGAATTTGGGCGCAGGGCAGCCGCGCACGATCGAAGCAGCTGGTACAGAGGAAGATCCTGTTTCTCTCGAAAAACGGCTGAGGCTAAAGAAGGTTGTGATTTCGGCCACGCGCACGGAAACGCAGCTCGCCGACAGTGTCGTTCAGGTCGAGGTGATATCAAAGGAAGATATCCGCCATCGGGGTGCGCGAACCGTTTCGGATGTCCTGAATAATCAACCCGGCTTTTTTATCCAGCGCTCCGCTGTGTCAGGAGAAAATATTCAGATACAGGGCCTCGACTCAACCTATCTCCTGATTTTACGCGACGGTGAGCGGTTGAACGGCCGCTTAAACGGAGGCAATTACGACCTTTCGCGGTTGCGCGTTGAGAATATTGAGCGTATCGAAATTGTGCGCGGTTCGTCTTCGGCGGTGTATGGTGCCGACGCGATCGCAGGTGTAGTTAACATTGTCACGAGGCGCCCTGATAAACCGCGCGCCGAGGTGCGCATGCAGGCGGGCAATATGGGCGCATTCGATACTGCTGCGGCGCTGGCCTTACCTCTGGCTGAGAAATTCGGGCTTAAAGCCGCGGGTGGTTACCGCACGCAGCAACCGTTTCGTTACAACAGCGACGCCGTGCAGACCGATGGTCGTGGTCTCGTCGATTATTCCGGCGAGGCGGGCTTCGAGTATGCCTTTGCGCAAAACTGGGTTGCGGCGGTGCAGGGCGATTACCAGCGCAGAAGACTATGGGGGATAGACACCCCGGAAACCGGGGGTGTGTTCGATCGCACAAATCTCACAGAAACCGCGCAGACAGCATTTCGTGTGCATACGCGACGCGACGATAGCGATCAGGCGCAAAGCGCGGCGCAGACGACGCAACGCGACGATGCGAAGCTCCGAAAAGAACTGACGCAAAAATATACGCAGGCAGACTTCAGGCTCAACGGTAGTTATACCCGGTTTCGCGATCAGTATCTCTACGACCAGAGAAACGATACCGTCCAGGACAAATACGAACAGACCAACGAAAACACCTATGCCATACACGGACAGGCTGCCTTGCCGCTGTTCTCTGCAGGGCGCCTGACTCTTGGTGCCGAGGGATTTTTCGAAGACCTGACGACGCCGCGCATTATTCCCGGCTTTGTTAAAAGAAACCGGATATCGGGATACTCGCAGTTCGAAACGCGTCTCGGCGAAGGTTTTGTCATCACTCCGGGTGTGCGTTACGACAGAGATTCGCAGTTCGGGGACTATGTTTCTCCCCGTTTCGGCGTGAAATGGGGTAATGAAGATTTTATCGTTCGGGCGAGCGTGGGCATGGGGTACCGTGCTCCTTCTTTTCGCGAATTATATCTCTATTTTGAAAATCCCACTTTTGGATATCGCGTCGATGGTAACGCCAGATTGAATGCTGAAAGTTCGAAAAGTGCGAATCTGGAAGCCGAGGCATACCTGACGAAACGACTGAGTATCGACAGCAATGCCTATTATAACGAAATCACCAACTTAATTCAAACCAGCACCGCCAGTCTGAATCCGCTGGTATACCAGTACCGAAACGTCGCGAGCGCACTTACAACCGGTATCGATAACCGGCTTATCTATTATTACAATCGTTATCTGCGGTTTTCGCTGGGATATTCTCTGACATACGCCTACGATGTGGGGGCACAGCGGATGTTGCCAGGGCGCACTCTGCACCGCGGTACGGTGGGGCTACTGCTACGTTATAAGAGCCTGATGTTCCGCGCCTTGACGGCGATCCATGACCGCATGCCCTATTATCTGACCGATACGGCGAAGACGCCGGATTATTACACCGCGGCCTTTGCGACCGTCGATCTGAACATGGAGTACGTGTTCAGCCACGGGTTCAGTCTGTATGCCGGCGGGGAAAATCTGAACTCCGCGGGCGACTCGCGCTATCTGCCTCTCGCACCGGCGCGCGTTTATGGCGGTGTTCGCTATATTTTCGGAGAATAAAAATTTGCAGGAGAAAATTATGAGAAAAGAAAAAATAACATTACTGATGGCATTGTGCGTTGTGGTCTTTATGGCTGCACAATGTGCGCAGGCCGACGATACCGCCGCTCTGAAGGCTACAGAATGCACGACAGAACTGACCGGTTACTCGACCGGTACATACCAGGCACTCTGTTCGCCCGAGGCGGGCGCGGGGCGTTTTTTCGTAGTGCAGGGGTTAAATTCTGCCGCCGTCAACGGTTTCGCGTATATCTTTGTCGGCTACACTTCGACACCCGCTTCGGCGAGCAGCTTCGCCGCCGGACAATACGCCATGATAACGGGGCGATCGAATGGCCCTGTGAGTTTCAGTTATTTCCGAAATGCGACAGCGACTTACAGCGGCACCGAGGCTAACGGTTCGGCCACACCGGATATCTATGCATCGTCGAATGTCGAAGTCTGCGCCGAGTTTGTGCCCGCAACTGGCTCAGCGCCACGTGTTATTTTCTGGGTTACGGGTCAAAACGGTGCGAATTGCGCGTCGCGCACAAATCTGACGCAGGCAACCGCGCTGGTAAATTATGCCGGTTTCAGCGATACGACGAATGCCCTGACACTGGGGCAGGCCTATTACCGCTTTAACAATACCGCTTTGCTCAGTGGCACAAAAATCATCGTTTCGTCGAAAAGCAATTTCTGAGTTTCTCTGTATCGCAGCGGGTTGCTCGTGAGAAACAGGCAGAGAGGTGTAATTCTGTGCCGTTCATTTGAGTCGACCCCACAGAGTAAATTTTCGCTTTGTCGAATCTTTGCAGACAAATGGACGCTGAAATCGAACGCCTCGCCGGCATTACACGCGAACAGGCTCTGCGCATCGACGAGGTGAATCTCTTTGAGCGGCTGGGCGAGGCGCCGATTCTGAAGTTGAGCACGAACTTTTATACGCGTGTCTATGCCGACGAAGAGACCTGGTTCCGCAATATCTTTAAAGGCAGGCCCATCGCAGAGTCGATCCAGAATCAGGTGGATTTCTTCATTCAGCGCCTCGGCGGGCCGCCGAGGTATTCGCAGAGAAAAGGGCATCCGGCCCTGATCGCGCGGCACCTGAATTTCAATATGAATAAAAAGGCCGCAGACCGCTGGATATACCACATGCGGCTGGCCTTCGACGATACGCCTGAAATCGATGCGGATTCACGCGGCCGCATGCTCGATTTTTTTACTCATACGGCATACTTTCTGCATCTGGGAGTGACGCAGCGGCGATAGATATTTGGGCACACCAGGACTTGAACCTGGGACCAACGGATTATGAGTCCGCCGCTCTAACCAACTGAGCTATGTGCCCGTTAGGGCGCATAGCGAAGGAACTGTGAGTCGGGCGTTTCTCCCGAAACGCCATGACTCTCCGTCCCCGGTGCTATGTGCCCGACTATGCTTGCAAAGTTTAAAAAAACACACACCGTCAAGCTAAAGCAAATCCCAGACTGGATAGCAAAGGATAGTTTTCCTTTGCCTGCCGCTTTGCTCGACGCTGTAACGCGGGTTGCCTTTCAGCCCGAGTATCTTATGAGTAATACCATCGACGCGAAAAACGGCATCTACGAAATCGGCTGCGGTGTCTATGACGTCACCGGCCCCGCCGCCGAAGTCGGCATGATGGGGTTTGCCGACGTCGCGCAGACCACGCAGGGTATCTATATGCGTTTGTGGTCGCGCGCCTTTATTATCGGCGACGGGCACCGCCGCATTGTCTATGTCTGCGCCGATCTTTGCATGATCTACCAGGCGGTGAAGCAGGCTGTTTCTAAGCGTGTCGCGGCTGATAAAGAACTCTCGGAGTATTACAACGATAAGAATATCCTGCTGAGCGCAACGCACACGCATTCGGGCCCCGGCGGTTATTCTCACCATTTTATCTATAACCTCACGACGAAAGGGTTCATCCCGCAGAATTTTGAGGCGATTGTCGAGGGTATTTATCAGTCGATCCGGCGCGCGCATAAAAACATCGAACCGGGCAAGATATTCATCGCGCGCGGTGAGGTTGAAGGGTACGGTTTCAACCGTGCGACGCGCCCCTATGCGATGAATCCTGAAGCGGAGCGCCAGCGCTACGGTTCTGATCTCGATAAAGAAATGACGTTGTTGAAGCTGACCGCGGTCGACGGCCGCGAACTCGGCATGATAAACTGGCTCGGTGTGCATCCCACTTCGATTGGCCCCGCAAACCGTCTTATCGGGGGCGACAACAAGGGCCTCGCCGAATACTGGTTTGAAAAAGACAAAGGTTCTGATTTCAAAAAAGACAAAACGTTTGTCGCCGCCTTTGCGCTCGCACCCGCTGGCGATGTCTCGCCGAATCTCTGGGGCATCGCCGATGGTGTGCACGATTACGAGCACATGGAAATCATCGCCAAAAAGATGTACGATAAAGCCGTCGAACTCTATAATTCTGCGAGCGAGCGATTGACGGGGCCCGTCGATTCGCGCCACCGCTATACTGATTTTTCAAAGCTGCATATCGACGCTCTCGACGTAGATACCGTGCCCGCCGCGATGGGCGCGCCCTTTCTTGCGGGGTCGACCGAAGACAATGTATCCCAGGTTTCGATATTTCGCGAGGGTGTGACCGTCGATTCATTGCAGGGAAACGAGCGCATCATCGCAGGGCTCGTGGATTCTGCTTTCGGGGCGCTGTGGCCCAAGACGCTCGACGCCGATTTTATCAAAGGCCACGCGCCGAAGAAAATTCTCGTACCCACCGGCCTTGCCAGCTGGGATGGTAATCCGTGGACGCCGCAGATTTTGCCGGTGCAGGTAATCCGCCTCGGGCAGCTGGCGATCGCCGCGCAGCCGACCGAAATCACCACGATGGCGGGTCGCCGTGTGCGTGAGACGGTAAAAGCGGCGCTGCAAAAAGCCGGAGTTACCCACGCGGTCGTTGCTTCGCACTCGAATGCGTATTCATCGTATGTCACAACACGCGAAGAATACGCGGGTCAGGAATACGAAGGCGCGTCGACGCATTTCGGCCCGCATACGCTCGCGGGATTTCAACAGGAGTTCGAACGCCTCGCCGAAGCGATCGCTTCGGGTACTGCCGTGGCGCAGGGGGTGTATCCGAAAGATTTTAAACTCACACAACTCACATTACAGCCCGGTGTTGTCTACGATACCACGCCGCGCGGTATAAAGTTCGGCGACGTGCTTGTCGATGCCGGAGCACAATACACGACAGGCGATACGGTCGTTGTCGAGTTTCAATCGGCGCATCCCAAGAACGACCTGCTGACGATGCGCGATTTCGCGGTTGTGCAGCGGCGTATTGCAGGCGATCGTTTCGAAGATGTGGCAGGCGACCGCGACCCGCAGCTGACATTCAACTGGCAGAGAGTAAAGGGCGCTGAATCGAAGGCAGTCTTACGCTGGAACACGAAAGATGCACAACCCGGCGAATACCGTCTGGTTCACCGCGGTGTCTCAAAGGCCTTCTGGTTCGGTCGCAAGACACCCTTCGAAGGTGTGTCGAGAATTTTTCGGGTAAGCTAAAGATTCAGGCAGGTTCCGCTGTTGCGGCACTTGCGCAGATCCATCACGGCTTTCTCGTTTATGAGCGCCATCGAAGCGATTCCGTTCTGCATCGAATAGCGGATGAAATTTTCCCAGACGCCTTGATTCGAAGTCGTCATTTTATCGTAGCCCGAACGAAAGCGGATATGGTATGTCAAAAACGTCTGTTCGAGTATAAGTTTCGGAATATTACCCACCGGCACGTTATAACGGTTCTGGCGCGAGTTTGAATAGGCCTGCGAGTTCACGTAATTTTCGTAGTTTTGTGCTGGGTTTGATCCCCCGATCTGCCGTTTGCCATAGTGATCTTCATTAAAACCTTCGATGTCGGTGTGGTTATAGCCGGTTGAAACCCAGACATGCGTCATCTGCGTGACATCCCCCGTGTAGTGGTGCGTCAGCGTATAATAGAGTACCTGGTCGCCGGTGACATTGTAATAACGACCGACGATTGGCCCTGTTTCAAGGCTATGGTTGCGGCTGTTTAAACCTTCGAGCCAGCATTCGTTATAATAGAATGTCGCGGCGTTATATGAAGGTTCCCAGATAATCCAGTCTTCATTACTCTGGAAAAAGCTGAGGACGCTGCCGCTTGCGCCACCGGGATTCGTGTTGGGCACCTGGTACGTACCGCCGTATTGCGAGCCTTTGTCGGGGCAGGGCGCAACCACCGCAGTATCGCTCAAGCAATTATAATTCGTACCGTCGTCGAGGCCCAGCTGTTTCGAACCGTGCGGCGACCCCAGGGGCGTCATCGAACCGTTCTGCATATAGTCGACAATCGGGTTCGTGTTCATGCCCGCCGCGGCCGAAAGCCACTCCCCGCATTTAGAATCAGTACAGCCGCCGACATTGATTGTAACGGTGGCGGCCCCGAGCGCAAAGGCGATGAGCGAATCCATGCTGCCGAATTCCTGAAAACCGTATGTCGTGTTATAGGAATAACCGTCGATGGTATTATAATTATTCGTGATCAGCGGATCGCCGTTCGCGGTTGTCTGTTTCAGGTTAATGAAGTGTGTGTACGAGGTGAGGTTGTTGCCGAGAATCGGGTCTTCCCAACCATAAAACAGGGGATGGTCGAGAAAGGTGTCGTGTAAAAAATCGATCTTGTCGCCGCCGACGCGATGGATGCCAATCGCGCCGCACTGCGTATTGTCGCCCCGGCTCATCTTATCGGGTGTATAGTTGATATTCACGCAAGAGCCGCTGTACCGCCCGCCCGCCTTGGCCTTAACATAATCTGCGGCCCAGCGTTGCTGATTGGTGCCCTGGAACTCCATGTAGAGCACCGAGTCTTCGGGAATGTTCTGGTGCACGTCGACCGACCACGGAAAAATGCTCTCGGGCAGGGTGCAAATTATACACGTAACAAAAATCAGGTCGGCTGTTTTAAAGCGACGCATAGGCCACATGTAGATGCCATTTTGCCGCTTTACTGGGCCATTTTTGCAGCGCTTAAGGCAGTGATGCGCCCGGCGGATATCCCGCGGATCGCCTGCTTTTGCCGTTCATCCAGTTTCGACCAGCTTTTCTTTTCAGGCCGCGTCAGGCCGCAGGCGCGGCAGAAGGGATGCCCTAACTTATAGGAGCAGACTTCAATACAGGGGGAATCCCACGTGCCTTTGAGTTTTTGTTTGAGCTCTTGAACGAGCGGAAGTTGTTTTTCCATGGCCCCTCTGCGCTTAAAGACGCAGCCGGGCCCGGATTATTTTATTTGTAGCTGCGCTGCGTCAGGTGAACCACATCAAATTTGAGTTCTTCTTTGTGGAGCTCTTGCGGCTGGTCTTCGCCTTTGTATTCCCATGCACCGACATAAGCAAAGTTTGCGTCGTCGCGTTTTGCTTCGCCTTCTTCGGTCTGGTACTCTTCACGAAAGTGACCGCCGCATGACTCGTTGCGGTGCAGCGCGTCGCGCGCCATGAGTTCGCCGAGACCGATGAAGTCTTTCACACGACCGGCTTTTTCGAGCGATTCGTTGAGGTTCGTGGCCGAGCCGGGTACATTGACGTCTTTATTAAAATCTTCTTTAATCTGCTGTATCTCCGCGATGGCTTTTTTCAGGCCCGCTTCGGTGCGCCCCATGCCGACGTAATCCCACATGACATGGCCCAGGCGCTTGTGAATTTGATCGACCGTCTTTTTGCCCTTCGTCGCGAGCATCTGTGCGGTCTGGTCTTTGACGTTTTGCTCTGCTTCTTCGAATTCTTTGCCCGCGGTTGAAGGCCGGTCGAAGCCGACACCGGCAAGGTAATCGCCGATCGTCGCCGGTAGAACGAAATAACCGTCGGCAAGACCCTGCATCAGTGCCGAGGCACCGAGGCGGTTTGCACCGTGGTCTGAGAAGTTTGCTTCACCGCCGACATAGAGGCCCGGGATGGTCGACATCAGGTTGTAGTCTACCCAGAGGCCACCCATGGTGTAGTGAACCGCAGGATAAATTTTCATCGGCATCTTGTACGGATTTTCTCCGGAGATTTTTTCGTACATTTCGAAGAGGTTACCGTAACGCTCGGCAATAGTATGCTCGCCGAGGCGATCGATCGCGGCTTTGAAATCGAGAAAGACCGAGAGACCGGTTGCATTGACACCAAAACCGTGGTCGCAGCGTTCTTTGGCTGCGCGCGAAGCAACGTCGCGCGGCACGAGGTTACCGAATGAGGGGTAACGGCGTTCGAGAAAATAATCGCGCGCATCTTCGGGAATGTCGTTCGCTGTGATTTCACCGCGCTGCAGTTTTTCAGACAGCGCTTTGTCTTTGGGTACCCAGACGCGGCCGTCGTTGCGCAGCGACTCGCTCATCAGCGTCAGCTTAGACTGGTAGTCACCGCTCGTGGGTATACAGGTCGGATGGATTTGCGTGTAGCAGGGATTAGCGAAGAGAGCGCCGCGTTTATGCGCGCGCCACGAGGCTGTTACATTCGAATACATCGCATTTGTAGAGAGAAAGTAGACGTTACCATAACCGCCCGTGGCAAGAATAACCGCATGCGCAGCATGGCGTTTGATTTCGCCGGTGACGAGGTTACGTGTAATGATACCCTTGGCGTGGCCATTGACGACAACAACGTCGAGCATCTCATGGCGGTTGTGCATCTTCACGGTGCCTTCATGAATCTGCCGGTTCAAGGCGCTGTAAGCACCGAGAAGCAGCTGCTGGCCAGTCTGGCCCTTGGCATAGAATGTACGTGAAACCTGCGCTCCACCGAACGAGCGGTTGTCGAGCATACCGCCGTATTCGCGGGCGAATGGCACGCCCTGTGCCACCGCCTGATCGATGATGTTTACCGAAAGTTCGGCGAGGCGGTAAACATTACCTTCACGCGCGCGGTAGTCACCGCCCTTGATGGTGTCGTAGAACAGGCGGTAGACGGAGTCACCGTCGTTATGGTAATTCTTCGCGGCGTTGATACCCCCTTGGGCGGCAATCGAGTGCGCGCGGCGCGGGCTGTCGTGGAACGAGAAAGCCTGCACATTATAGCCCAGTTCGCCAAGTGAGGCGGCTGCAGCTGCGCCGGCGAGACCGGTGCCAACGACGATCACGTCGAGCTTGCGCTTGTTTGCCGGGTTGACGAGTTTTAATTTCGCTTTGTAGTCCCGCCATTTAGTTTCGAGCGGGCCTTGGGGAATCTTCGAGTCGAGTTTCATGTATATTGACGGAGTTTCGGGACAAGTTAGGTAGTAAACGGATTTTAAAGTAGTCTTGGGAAACATGGCGCAGCCACTCGAAAGCCAGGGCAAAGAGCACGGGCAAAAGCAGCAATAGCGCGATATAGAAGGCATGCCAGCCAGGAGTAGCGATCCCATAAAGCACCCAAAGATGCTTAATCACACCCATCACCAGATTATGGGAAATAAACAGCGTAAAAGAGCTCCGTACCAGAAAATCCATGAACGCGCTTCGGCGGTTGGGGCGGCGGCGCCTGAACTCATGGTAGATCAGTACCTCGAGCAGAGCCCAGAGCACGAGGAAAAGCAGGAAGTTATTTTCCTTGGTCAGGGCGATGCCAGCGATAATAATCCCATTGAGGGGGATCAATCTGTGAGTCGGGTGAATCAGGCGATAGGCGATAAAATTGCCCGAAAAGAAGTAGAGCAGATGGTTACTGAAAATGGTTTCTGCGTAGATGTTGTCGAATCGGATCTGATAGTGGCTTTTCACAAAGATCGCACAGGCATAGATGGCAACAATATACAGATATTGACGACGAAAGAAATACGTCGCAACTATAATAAAGAAATAATAATATAGGGTAAATGACAGAGACCAGGTGACATTGATCAGCGGCATTTCTCCCGGTTGCGTCGGTAAAAGCGCTAAAGATGCAAATATATCAGTCTTGTGATCGGTCGCCGTGTTAAATAACCAGGGAGCATATAGCCAGACACCCAAGCAGGGTAGCAGAAAGATATAATATGTTGCGAATATGGAGCGCACTTTTCGAAATAGAAAAGAAAATGGGTTGAAATAGGGGTGATTTGCGTACCGCGCCTCCAGGAAATAAGCAGAAACGAAACCTGAAATAAGGAAAAACAGCGGTACCGCTACGTTTTTGAACGGGAATACGTAGCTTGACGGAGTCAGCGAGTAGCGGCTCAGTACTCCTTCGAGGTGCACTGCTAAGACAACGAGGGCGAGCGAGACTTTAAAAATGTCAATGGAGCGAAAGTAAAGAATGGGAATTTTTTGCATCGGGTAGGTCCTTATTCATCAGTACTGAGTGTTTCAACCGAAGCATTCCAGGCTACTGTCGAACTCATAATGATTTACGTCTCAGCCACGCAATATGTGCCATCCGAAAGTCATGTTTGCCGAGCTTAAAGAGTCTATTATCGGGCGCAAAGTCGGCAACACACGGGTTATACCCGTAACCAGCAAAATTCTCTTCGTTTTTATATTGATTATTCTCGTTTCTAACCTCGCGTCGAACTATATCAATCTGATGTTCAATCGCACTGAGTTGATCACGCAGATGAAAGACCTGCTGGGTAAAGACCTGCGCGACATCTACACTTTTTGCAATAACCAGTACGAAATTTTTCAACTGACACGCGATGAAAAGAAGTCGCTCGACGCGATTAAGCTGAAGGGTTCGGCGCAGCTTAAGAATTCGCGCGCCGTTGTCTTTGGGCTAAAACGCGACCAGAAATACTTTTTCACCGCGGCGAAGGCTATCCAGGTGGCCCCTTTTGCCGACCGGGCTTCGTTCGACCTGATGGAGAAAAATCGCGCACAGGGTTCGGACGAGGGCCTGATGCCGATGCGCATCAATAACCACGAATACTTCGCCGCCTATAAGTATAATCCCAAATGGGAGATGTATCTGGTCCGCGCCGAAGAAGAAAATGAATTTTATCAGAAGCAGCGCGAGATTTTTCGCAACGTCAGCATCATCATTGCCGTCATTACTTTTCTGAGTGCGGTCGTCGGCACAATTCTGCTGCGGCGTATTTTACGTTACGTGCGCCAGCTCACGCGCAGCATCATGCGTATGGCCGAAACGCAGCAACTTGAGATCGTCGATCTGAAAAAAGCGCCGAACGACGACATCACTTATCTCGGCATGGCGTTCAACTCGCTCTCAAGCACGGTCAACAACCTCATCAGTATCTTCCGCAAATTCGCGAATCAGGATATCGTCATTAAGGCTTACCGCGACCGCGAGGTGAAGCTCGAGGGTGTACAGAAGAACCTGACGATTATGTTTTCAGACATCAAGAGTTTCACCTTTATCACAGAAACTCTGGGTACGGATATCATCCGCCTGTTAAACCTGCATTACGATAAAGCAATCCGTGAGATTGTCGAGCATGACGGCATCATCGGTGCGATCATCGGCGACGCATTACTCGCGGTTTTTGGCGCTATGGATGAAATGGCTGACGAGCACGCGAACAAATCGTTGCAGGCGGTTTTGGCCGGTTACAAGATGCAAGAAGTTGCGGAGAACCTGCGTGCCGATATGACTGCAAAGCGCGACGCAATTTTAAAGAAGAAGGGTAAACTGACGCCCGAAGAAGAGCGCGTGTATAAGGCGGTACTGCTCGAAGTCGGCGTTGGTATCGACGGCGGTGAAGTCTTTTACGGTACTCTGGGTTCGCATGTGCGGATGACCAACACGGTGATCGGTGACAACGTGAACGCAGCCTCGCGGCTCGAAGGCCTGACGCGGGTTTATAAGGTTCCAGTCATCTGTTCGCAATTTGTAAAGAACGACATCGAAGAGAACGCTGGCTCCGACGGTGAAAAAATCTACTTCCAGGAACTCGACACGGTGCAGGTGAAGGGCAAAACCACTGGCACCCATATCTACTGGCCGGTGCCCAAAGACGAAATGGAGCCGGGTATGGAAAAAGCCCTGGTTTCTTTTTCGCGCGGTTTGAAGCTGTATTACAAAGGTGATTGGCCCGCGGCCTATAAAGAGTTTTCGAAGAATAAACTGAAAGTTGCACGCGTCTTCGAAGAGCGCACCTACCGCAGTAAAGCTCCCAAAAAATGGAATGGTATATGGGAAATGAAAACAAAGTAAACCGATCTCTTTCAGAGGTAAAATCCCGCTTTTTGCCGGCGGATATCGACGATCCGAATGCGCGCAACGAAATTTACGCCCTCGACAAAGAATTCGCCGCGGCGGCAAAAAACCGCTCCTGGACTTTCTACCTTATTACTTTTGGCTTTCTGGCGGCTATTGTTGCTGCAACGCTGATTATTACGCAGCTGGTTCAGGGTAAGCATAACAAGGTCGAGCTTGCCATACAGGAGTTTGAGGAGATCAAACTTAAGGATATCCTGAGTGCGACGCGCAACGATGAAAAGAACCTCGAGGTGGCGCGTCGTGAACTCGAAACCCTGCGTACCAAATACCGCGAAATGCTGGCCGAGCTTAAGGAACGCAAGGCTTCCGAGGCAGAGGTGAGCAAGGTCCGCGCTGAATACAACGGAAAGATCTCGGCGCAGCAAAAAAGCGTCGCCGATTATGAAGCAAAGGTAAATAAACGTCACCGCGAAATGAACGAAGGGGTGGCCAAGGTCGAAAATATCCTTTCGAACCACGAGCGGCTCATGAAGCTGCGGCTCGATAAACAGCAGGGAGAATACGAAAAAAAGATTGCCGATCTTATTCTTAAATATAACCCCAATTTCAGCGAAGGTGAGCTTAGAAAAATGGTCGCAGTCGAACGCACGACAACTGCGATAAAAACCCCGGTGCTCGCGCCCATGCCGCCGGAACTCACCAAAGAAAAAATTACTACTAAAGAAAAATTTGAAAAATTAAGGGCGCTCGAAGCCGAAGAACGCCGTCTTATTTCCCGCCTCAGGCAAGTACCCTATATTAATTCGGTTGCGCCGGCGCTGACGGGTATAGAGCGCCGTAATGCAGAGATTACGGCACAATATGAAGCACTGTTAGCCGAGCTCGTCAAGACCCTGCGTCGCAAGAACGAAATTATTAATAACTACCGTTCTGCACTTAAAGAACTCACCGATCGTGAACGCGAATACGGTTACATCATCGATGCCCGTAACAAAGCCAAGATGCGCGTTTATCTGAATCCATCTTTGCGCGCTAAACCGGGTCTCAAGGCAAATATTTTCCGGAAAGACGATGAATATATTGCCGACATCGAAATTTTCTTCGATAACGAAGGGCCATGTGCTAAAGTGCTGAATATCGCCGAGGGGAAAACCATTGGCGCATTTGATAAAATCTATCTCGAGGACAGGTAAATATGAAACTTTGCGTCACCACAGCATCTTTGTTTTTTGCGACCGCGCTTTCGTTACATGCCGCAAAATGGGAAGAATACGGTTTTAAAATCATCAACCAAAGTCAGGAAGACGACAAGGTTACGCTGGAGATGACCGACGCGCAGGGTAAGGCGCTTACTGCGCATTATAATGTCGCAACGGCATCAGATAAGGCAATCCCCATTGTAGCACAGCTTCAGAAGACTCTTTATGGCTGGAAATCGATGCAGGTGAAAACGATTCGGTATACCTTGCTGGAAAACAGCATCGTCGAGGTGCAGGTTTTTCCGTCGTCGTTTTCTGACGAGAACGTGGATTTTATGAAGAATATTCCCGGGCACCTGTTTTTTATTCACAAAGACCAGTTGCAATACAGCTTTCGGCTCGAAGTCAACAAGCTGTTTGTTAAAATCAAGGGCTATTATACGGACGAGGCCGATTTACTGAAAAAACTCAAGCAGGCAGTTAAAGATCCGCAGGGGTTCATTATTAAGCGCGACCCCGAGTATTTTATCGGTAAACTCGAAAAGCTCGAAGAGGAGCTAGAGGCACAAAAGGGAATGAACCACCGCCAGGAAAAAGAGCTCGAGCGCCTGCGCGCAGCGGTTGCGGCAATGCATAATACGGGAGTCTTTTCAGGCCCCGAGGCGATTCCTGAGAAGCTGTTAATGCGCATTGTTGAGCTGAAAAAACAAAACCCCGCATGGAAGCGCGAACAGGTGCAAAACCAGCTGGATCAGGAAAAGGTAGAGTGGAGTAAAAAACAGGTTCGGCTGGTACTCGCCGTTTATTTTAGCGAGTTTGACTGATTTTTTTGGATTTCTGAGAAAAATCGGGACGATCCTGGTATTTCTTAGGTATGATCCATGCTGATCGTTCACCCATACGCCACACTTCTGTAACTATTCGCGCTACGTTACTTGCACGCCTGCGCGCAGGTGAGGCTGCGCTAATGCAACGAGGCCTCCGCATTTCGCAGCAACGCCTGATGAAGGAGTGTCTGCGCGTCGCGCTCCGGCTTTGGCGCGGCCGCCGGTCGATCGCTCAACGAAACCGTAAGTACAATCAACGGCGTGGCCCGTTCGTGATTGTTCCCTTCTACACCACCGAAGCCTTGCGGCAAGTGAGTCATGCCCGCTGTCACCATGCAGGTATCACTTTATCGCGATTGCTTGATTTTGCGATTGCAAATTACCTGGAGCGGGTTCTTGAGTCTTGGTTGCAGTTTGAGTATGTTGGTCGGGATAGTGAGGATGTAGCGATTTGGAAAAATCGCTACGAGCATAGAAACAATCGCGCGGACTTTGTTATTAGCTATGAGTCATTCACCGATAAAAACGATGGCATCGTGCTTCAATTCATAGAAAGAACAGAAATACAACCATGGCCACCGCCGAAAATTCTCGCTGCCTAGCAGCACACCGCCGCAAAACGACGATTCTAAATGCGCGCAGGGTAGAGCTGCGTGCGTGTCAAAAAACGCGCAAGAACTTGAGCTGAAAGTAAACCGGAATCGCGGCAAATCCTGCTGGGATTACGATCGAGTAAAGAAGGCCGATTTTTTCAATGAGCGGAGTATATTTTTTGTGATTGAGACCGAGCGATTGAAATGCGCTCGCAAATCCATGGTTCAGGTGAAAAGCCATCAACAGCATAGATAGAACATAGAACCAGGCATAGAGTCCGTTCCAGCCGGTTTCAAAGGCGATCTTGACGGTATGATAGAAAGCGAGGTTGCCCGCTTCGTACACGCGGTGCTTGAGCGTGAACGAGTTAATATGAATTACGAGGTAAATGAGAATAATCGAACCGGTAAGCCCCATGTAACGCGAAAAGAACGACTTGGCCTTACCGCCGCTGCCGCCTTTGTAGCCGACGGGACGGGCTGATTTATTGCGTAGGGAAAGGACCGCGGCATCGAGAATATGAACGAGAAAGCCCGCGACGAGTATCACTTCGAGAACCCGGATAATCATGGATGTGCTCATGAAAAGCGAATAGGCATCGAAAGCAGCACCACCATCGTTTTTGAAGAGCAGCAGGTTGCCTGCCAGGTGCACAGGCAGAAAGCTCACCAGAAAGAGCCCCGACAGGGCCATGAGATATTTTTTGCCGAGCGAGGTAGCCATCATGAGTGGAGTTTTGGCCGCGATTTCTGACATACGCCAGCGCGGGTGATTAATTCGCTGCGAAAAGGAAAAATTCAGGGACAGCATGTCCATCTTACCTTCGCTTGCGTCAAGAAAACAATGCCTTTGCTGAACAGCCGTTTCTGGGGGCTAGTGCCGCTTCTGTTCTTTGCGCTCAAGGCGTGGCAATACCGCGCGCCCGCGGATCTACCGCAGCTGTTCTGGTTTTGCAACGCTTCGAACCTCGTGCTTGCCGCTGCGATTTTCTTTCGCGCCCGCAATCTGATATTTATCTGTGCAGTGTTGCTGGCGATTGGCCTGCCCATCTGGGTATTCGATTTCATTGCGCACGGGGACTTCCACATCTTCTCGGTTTTTACGCATGTGGTGAGCCCTCTGCTGGGCTTTCTCCTCGCACGTCGCCTGGGCTGGACAAGCGAGGTGCTCTGGCAGGCGCCGGTTTATTATGTATTGCTGCAGCTGCTCGCTCGTGCGCTGACGCCTGCCGAACTCAATATCAACGTTGCCTTCGCGGTGTATGCGCCCGTAAAAGCGCTGTTTCCCGCTTTCTGGCTGTATTCGCTTTTGAACCTCGCCGGTCTTTTTATTTTTACTGCCTTGGCGCACCGGATGTTGCACCGCGATGCGCGCTAAAATAACCGTCGATATCAACGACCTGCATCCCTCGGGTAACGGTATCGCGCACGATCCCCAGTTTGGGCACATCTATGTGCCCTTTACGTTTCCCGGTGAAAGGCTCGATGTAACGCTACGCGAAGAAATCCGCCCCGGCAAATGGCATGCCGATCGGGTGGCTTTACCGGCAGCGCATTGTTCGCATGCCGGTCGCTGCGGGGGCTGTGTTTGGCCGGGCGCACCATATGCCGAACAGCTGACGTGGAAAAAAACTTTGCTCTTGCGCGCGGCACGCGCGATACCGCAGCTTGCGTCGCTACCGGTCAATCTCCATGCCGCACCGCAGGTGTCTGGTTTTCGCAACCGGGTTCATCTGCATGCTAATTTTTTTCAGGGTGATCTCGAATTTGGTTTTTATGGCCGCGGTAGCCGCGCGCTAGTTGCCATCGAAGACTGCCCGGTTGCAGAAGCTCCGTTGCGTGAGGTCATGAGTGCTCTTGCCGGCGTAAAAAAAGGCGGATGGCCTGCGTCGGAAAATTTCGGCTTCGGCATTGAACTCATTCACCTGCGCGAAGAGAACTCCAAAATAATGATGATTCTTTATGCGAGCCCGCTGCGCAAAGCAACACTCGCCGAAGCAATACCGCGCTTCGCGGCGCTAGACCCGAATCTGCTGGTGCGCGAGGCTTTTAGGTCCCAGGAGGATGTTTTTGTCTGGCAAAGGCTACCCGGTGCCACGATGTACACGAAACCCGGTGTGTTTCAGCAGGGTAACACTGCGCAGAGCGATACGATTCGTGGTCTCATTGCCGCTGAAATCAGCGCGCGCCGTCCCGATGTTGTCTTCGATCTCTACTGCGGTAGTGGCAATTATTCGCTGCCGCTGCACGGGCTGGTCGGCCGTGTTTTCGGCTGCGACGATAATCCGCTCAGTATCACCATGGCGCAATTCAATGCCGGACGTAATGGTATAACGAATACCGCATATGTCTGTGGCGATGCGGCCAACGTGCTGCAACGCCGCAAAGATCTGGGCTGGCCCGAGCAGGCCGATCTGGTCATCGTCGATCCCGCGCGGTATGGCATGAGTGCCGCCGTCATCGGCGAACTGGGTCAGATGCGGCCGCCACGGCTTTTTTATATTTCGAACCACCGGGAATCTTTTATCCGCGACGCGCGCCAGCTGCTGGCCGCCGGTTTTAAGCCTGAAAAACTCGAGCTGGTCGACTTTTTTCCGCATACGCCGCATCTCGACATTGTCAGTATCTGGACCCATAGCGGCAGCTCGGCTGGACCCAATTCTGTTTGACCGCCTGCCTTGTATGCGGGGGCGATTCTTCTGTTGTGCTGAAGGTGTTTCCGGTAATCGTCGCACTGCTCTGCGTCAGCCTGGGGTGCGGTACAGATATTCCTTTCGATCAGGAACTTTACCTGCGCAGGCCTACGGGGCTTCAGGTCACAGCCCTTGCGGGCCAGCAGATGCGCGTCGAATACGCGGTCCAGAATCAAGAAGCGACATTCGACGGTTATAACCTGCTCATCGCGCGTGTCTCGATCGGTGATGGCGAAGCGCAAACGATGGAGCCATTAACGATCAACGGCAGCACGCCGACATTCCTTCATAATAAATCGCAGTATGATGTGAACACGCTGCGCAGTGTCACGCTCTCGCGCTTCACCAACGTATTGCCTTTTGAAGTCGGTACGACGTATTTTTTTCGCCTGCAGGCGCATTCGCGAAAGGGCATTCGCTCAGAAGCTTCGAATGAGGTGAGTGCGGTGGGCTTGCCGTAACCCCACCCCGGCCATCGGCCACCCCTCCCCATTAACATGGAGAGGCGATTCTATTGATTAATTTTCCGAGATTTTGTTCCCCCTCTCTGCGTCAGCGGGGAGGGGGCTAGGGGGAGGGGTTAACCTCCAGTCATTCTGGCAACGCGCTCCGCTGGCCCGACGATGTCGGTCACGCGTACGCCGAAGTTTTCGTCGATAACCACAACCTCGCCGCGCGCGATGAGTTTGCCGTTCACGAGCAGGTCGACGGGTTCACCCGCGAGTTTATCGAGCTCGATGATCGAACCTTCCCCAAGAGAAAGAATTTCTTTAACGTATTTCTTCGTGCGCCCGAGTTCAACGGTGAGCGCCATCTGCACATCGAGCAGAAGCTCAAGGTTCGGGGGTAATCCGGCTGTGCCGCTCGACTGCTGCAGACTCGGGAAGTTGATCGGGTTGACGGCAACACCGCCACCACCACCACCCATGCCGCCGCCTGCGCCGGCGCCGAAATCCATATCGAATGCTGCGGCCTGGGGCGCGGCCGAGCTGCGGTTACTTTTCGCCCAGCGGTTTGCCGCTGAAGCGTCGACATAGTGCGTGATGCGCGAACCGGGCATGCCTTCGACGGCGATGTTGTACGAAATCTTGACGATGCTGCCCATGAACTGCGGCGCGTCTGCCGGCGAGTTGAAGATTTTCATCTCGGGCATCGAAGGCGACAGCGAGTCGTTGAATTTACCGCCTAGGCCGTTGGCGATCGACGATATGATACTTTGCGAAAGTTCAGACAGCGTCGAAAGATGAGCGTCGTTGATATCGCCGCCTTCGTCGTTGGCGCCCATCATCGTTTGCGCGATGCGGCGCGCGAGATCTTTCGGGTAAACGAGCGCAGTGTGAGTCGAACCCATCTGGATTTCGGCGATCACGCCGCCTTTCGGCAACTCGCCCGAAATCTGCGCGGGAGAAATTTCGTCGACCTGAGCGTTCGAGATCTGGATGTTTTTGCCGACCATGACGCCGGCCTGTGCGCCGGCAACCTGCATCGCATCGTTGAAAGCGTCGGCAAGGAGCTCGCGTTCGGTGGGCGACAGGCCGCCACCGGAATCGGCAACGGCAGCGCCGCCGCCCTTAGCGCCCGACGCACCCATGTCGTCGGTGCCCATTAAGAGCGCGTCAATTTCTTCTTGTGATAACGAACCGTCACCCATACTTACTCCCTCGGGGCTTTGCCCCTTAGCTTACCACCAACTGTTCAAACATAACTTCGGAAATTTTTCCGTCGCGCAAGATCATATTGATCTGGTTCTTTATCTCTTCGCCCAGGTTCAATTTCTGCAACGGCGTGAAAAGTTCATCCTTGCGTTTGCCGCCAAGGATAATATTAATGATGTGAATCACCTGCGGCGTGCGCTTCGCAAGCTCGGCGTCGAGCGTTTTGCTGATCTCGCCTTCATACCCGAGTGTAATCTTCGCCTGCGCGTAATGCGCTTCGTCTGTATCTGCGGTGTTGACGCGAAACTCGTGCTGAATTTTAAAAATCGCAGGCGGGGCCGAGGGCGGTGCAATTGTGATGCTTTCGGTTTCCTGGAAATCCGCGTTTTTGTAATATTTCGCCACCATGACCGAGATCACGAACATGAGCGCGAGCGCGATGAGGCCTGCGACGACCCAAATCAGAATCGTGACGATGCGGCTACGACCCGAGCTTACCGCAACAGGGGCGCTTTCTTCGCCGCCTTCTTCCTGGTCTAAATCTTCCGCGTCTGCCATACCTGCTCCTTCTGACCCATCAGTTTACCCGGGTCTTTTCGGCGAATACCTGCCGGTTAAAAGATATAATCTTTCCCAGCAGTTCATCCACCTTTTCGCGCACCACGTATTTGGTGCCGTCGGTGAGCTTAATCACCGTATCGGGGGTCTCCTCAAAAATCTCAATGAGATTATGGTTGAGGTAAAAGACCTTACCGTTCAGGCGTGAAAGCTCGATCATATTCGTACCGCCTACGCGGTCCTGTTATTATGTCGGATGGATCGCCGGGGGCGTTGAGTGTTTAATTTGCGGCCTGTCGCGATTTCCCTCTCTGCCGTATGTCTTCTTTTCATACAGACCTGCTGCACCGTGGGATATCCCCCATTGCCCTGATTTTCGCTGTCGTTGCAACCCCGCTCGTAGCACAGGGCAAGGCTTGGACCTCAAAGCCGATTGGCGTCGAGGGCGCGTGTACCGCCGAGGGTAGTGGCAAGACCTGCCGGGTAGCGTTCTTTTTGCAGCCCTACAAAGGCGCGGTTTTGAGCATGGGGACGACCCCCGTCGTGGCAAAATTTGCCAAGGCCGACAAGACGCTGGCCGAGGCGACGGTCGTGGTCAGGGGTTTGGCCGCCGACACGGCGCAGTCGGTCATCACAATTCAGAACCCCAAAACAGGCAGTATCCGCGAGGTTGTTGTCTCCTGGGTCGAAGCCCCGCCGAAAACGCCGCCGCTGGTTGTGCTCGATGCACCGCAGCAGCGGCACCGCTTTTTGCGTCGGGTGATGACGGGTAAACAGCCGAAGAGTGCGATGTTCATCTCGTCGACGCAGGTGGTGTTACCGCTGCTCGACGATAACCACAGCGAGGTCATCGATATTCTGACCGGCGAAGTGAAACGCCTCACGTTACCCGCCAACTACGCGAAAAAAGGCGGCTTCGTCGAAAGTGTGCGAGTGCCGCCGCTCAAAGAATTCTGGGTCAGCCAAATGATGGCCTCGGCGATTCACCGCTTCGACAGCGCGACGCTCGCTTATAAAGGTTCCATCGACCTTACCGGTTCGTGGACCAAGGTGCTTGCCTACGATGCGGTGCGCAATATTGTCTATGCCAGCAACTGGAACAGTTCTGATATTTCGGTGGTTTCGGTGGCTGAATTAAAAGAAATAAAACGTATCAAGATGAGTGGTGTGCCGCGCGGCATGGCGTTTTCATCGGACGGCAACTACATGCTTGCCGCGATTTTCGGGGGTAAGTCTGACAGCGATGGCGCTGGCCGTACTGTGAAGATCGATCTCGAAAAACAAAAGGTCGTAGCGACGGTGATTGAAGGCGGCTCGCACCGCCACGCTGTGCGTCTCAAGGCCGGCAACGATCGTTTCGCAGTATCTGATATGGCGCGCAGCAAGGTTTATTTTATCGGCGATTACAAAAAAAGTTCGGAGATCAGTGTTTACAAGAATCCCAACACGATCGCCGAATCGCCCGACGGCAGATTTCTCTATGTCTCGTGCCGCGGCCGTAATAACCCGAAATCGTACCTCATCAAAGGGCATGACATGGGCCATCTCATGGTCGTCGACCTTGCCACACAAACCGTGGTCGAAGATATCGAGGCGGGCAATCAGCCGACAGGCCTCGACGTGTCGCCTGACGGTAAATACATCGTACTTACCGATTTTCTCGATCATGCGATGCGCGTCTACGAGCGTATGGAATAGAAAATCACAAACCGGAACATTTTAATGCAGGAGTCATTATGGAAAGTCTGACAAATCGTTTCCATGCGATTGAAAAATTCGACGTCAATAAAGCCTTTGAAGATGGCTGGAAGGGATACACGCGCAATATCGGTATGGGCGCGCTTGTTCTCTTTCTCGGCATGTTGCTGCTGTTTCTCTCGGTAGCGACAGTCGCCGGATTGCTGTTTGCGTTTCCCCATATTGCTGTCGGCCTGGGTCTCTCGGGCTATTACATGGCGAAAGGATCGCTGAACACCGGCATGTTATTCCGGGGATTCACGCGTTACGGTCGGGTACTCGGTGCGATGCTGATTTTCTGGCTCATCGCCATGGTGTTTCTGGCGGTATTTTCGGGTCCCTATTATTACCATCTGGTGAAAGCCATGTCACCCGAAGTAGTGGGCGAAGGTGCCTGGATCAACCGCTTTGTTACGGCAAGTGCGACTGCCGAAGTACAAAATTGGGCGGCGCTGCAATACCTGGCGTATCCTTTTCAGTTCTATTTACAAGGCCGTCTACTGCCGCTCTTTCCGCTGATGATCGACGAAGATCTGTCTTTCGGCGAAGCGTTTGCGGCGAGCTGGTCGCTGACACGCAAGGTTCACTGGCATTTGCTGCTGTTTATTTTTCTGGCGAATGTTCTTGCGGTAATCGCCGCGGTTGTCGGTATGATCGGTCTTTTGGTCGGAATGTTTTTTACGATTCCTTTCCCCATGGCGCTTTTAGGTGCCGCAACGCGGCAGCTCTTAGAGCGAGAATCCGACGGCGAGCATCACGCCGATACCTGAAAGATTGGGTGAGACGATATTGCGCGAATTGATTCTGATCAGAGTCTCTTCGCCGTCGGTAACGTCGCGCGCCTCGGCCCACGAAAAAGGCACCGCCAGCAACATGCGTATCCGGCCGAACTGGTAGGTAACTTCAGGTTTAAAGACGAGCATCGGGTTGATGCTTGTCAGTATTTGTTCGTTATCGGCCGGGCCGCCGACGATGGCCATCCGCAGCGCCGTGTAGAGCACGCCTGCACCGAAACCCAGATTTATCCCGAGGGGACCATCCGCGATCAGGCGGTAATAGAACATAAAGGTTACGGGAAAAAACTGGCCATTGAGGTTGATCGTACTTTGCGTGGAGCTCGCGGCAGAACTGACGACCGCAGAGGTTTTCGGAAGCCCCGCGTAGCCGACGCTGAGGCCCAGAATAAAATTGTCATAGTTGAGGCGCGGCTCGGCGAAGAACTGCCAGTGGATGCCCCCCCCGGCGACACCGGAGTTTGTGCT
>JAFLED010000139.1 GCA_017302045.1 Spirochaetota bacterium | reverse complement strand
TACTGGGATACATCGATCGGAACAATTATTTGTTTACACCAAATCAGGAGGAAGCAACGGAAAAGTCTGAAGCAGAACTGTTACCGATGTCATGATGACTTTTCGTTACCTATGTTCTGATATTGTACCCGCGCCATTGTTATCCGCCGACATCGTGTCGGCGCGACGAACGAGTAGCGAATTAATTCCCAGTTATGGGAAGTCAGCCCTTAAAGGGCTATATTTTACATTGGCAACGGCCTTCAAAACACCTTTGCCGAGATAGCGACCTTTGTCGCCGTCGCCCAGTTCAAGCGCTTCGCGGCTGCCGGTAGACGCACCGGAGGGCACAATGGCACGGCCGGTTTGGCCGCTGTCGAGACTGACTTCGACTTCTACAGTTGGGTTGCCGCGCGAATCGATCACCTCACGCGCGCGCATATCTTCGATCACAGTAATCTTTGGGGTGGATAGGATTTTTAGTCGCTGTGTAAAGATAAAAGGCCTGGGGATAAAAAACATTCTTGCGGCTTGATCTGAATCAATGCGGTTTCGGCTGAACCGTGCTAGAGAGCGGCCGGCAAGGGGGATTATGCTGTCGAAATCACAGGCACGGGCTTTTTTTTTAGGTGGAACTGTTATATTTAGTGGGGTATTTATTGCCCTGACCGTGGATACCGTGAGGCAAACTGACGCCCGCACGAAGTCCCAGAATCTCACCGACGCGGTCAAACGCGGCAAACTTATCTGGGAGAAAAACAACTGCATGGGATGCCATACAATCCTCGGCGAAGGGGCCTATTATGCCCCCGAACTCACGAAGGTTTTCGAGAAACGCGGTGAAGCTTTCATCCGCACTTTTATCAAAGACCCGCAGGCGATGTATCCGGGGGAGCGCAAGATGGTAAAGTATAATTTCAGCGATGCTGAAATTACCGATGTCATCGCCTTTCTGAAGTGGGTCGGTGAAATCGATACCAACGGCTGGCCACCAAAACCTGATATCGTGGCGCCTTCGGCGGCGACACAAGTAAACACTCCCGTTGCAACAAATACTCCGGAAACCAAGGCTGTCCCACAACCTGAAAAGTTCGCGCAGCTCTGTATTGCCTGCCATTCGCTCAGCGGCAAGGGCGGCGTTGTCGGGCCGCAGCTCGATAAGGTGGGGGCGAAGTATGACGCGACGTATTTTGATAAATGGCTTAAGGACCCGCAGAGCGTGAAGCCTGGCACCGCGATGCCAAAACTGCCGCTGAGCGATGCCGAGCGGGCTGACATTGTGCGCTACCTGGCGGCGCAAAAATAAGGTGCCGGTTAGGGAGGACATATGAGATTTAAATCACAGAAAATCGCTTACTGGTATTTTGCGGTCTGCATTTTGCTCATTGCGCTGCAGATTACCTACGGCTTCATCATGGGCTTCGCGCGCATTGGCATGGATGGCCTGCACGATTATATACCGTTTAATGCGGCACGCGCGACGCATACCAATCTCTTGGTCGTCTGGCTGCTCACGGGTTTCATGGGTGCCGCGTACTACATTATTCCCGAAGAGTCAGACCGCGAGCTACACATGCCGCAGCTGGCCTGGTTGCAGCTGATTTCATGGGTCGTTGTGGGAGTGACCGCGATTATCGGCTTTCACTTCAACTGGTGGGAAGGCCGTAAGTTTCTTGAGATCCCGCGGCCGCTCGACTATCTCGTTGTTGTGAATGTACTGCTTTTTCTCTACATCATAGGCATGACTGTGTGGAACGCCAAGAAGCATAGCACGACTCAACTTGTGTTGTTCTTCGGCCTGTTCGCGGCCGCGCTGCTTTACCTGCCGGGCATGATCTATTTCGACAACCACATGCTAGATTCTTATTTTCGCTGGTGGGTGGTTCACCTCTGGGTTGAAGGCGTATGGGAGCTCATCATGGGCGCGGTACTCTCCTTTCTCCTCATTAAGCTCACAGGCGTCGACCGGGAAGTTATTGAGAAATGGCTCTATGTCATTGTCGGATTGACCTTTCTTTCGGGTATCCTGGGCACTGGACACCATTACTACTGGATCGGTTCGCCCAAATACTGGCTTATGGTCGGCGGTATCTTCTCGGCGCTCGAGCCGCTCGCATTTCTCGCGATGGCAATCTGGGCGATCAACATGTACCGCAAGAAGGGGCGTGAGCATCCGAATAAACTCGCGCTCTACTGGACACTGGGCTGCGCGATCATGTCATTCGTGGGCGCGGGCTTCTTGGGTTTCGCGCATACCTGGCCTCAGGTCAACAAGTGGACGCATGGCACGCTGATCACCGCGATGCACGGCCACATGGCCTTCTGGGGCGCCTACGCGATGCTCGTGATCGCGATCATGATCTATGCTCTGCCGCAGCTTACCGGGCGCAAGCTCTTCGATAACCTGAGCGGTTACCTTTCGTTCTGGATGGCGAATGTCGGCATGGTCGGTATGACCTCGGCCTTTGCCGTCGCAGGCATTACACAGGTTTACCTCGAACGCAAACTGGGTATGGATTTTCTCACCGTCCAAAAAGAAATCCAGGTTCATTTTATCGGCATGATGCTCGCAGCCTCGGTGTTTACCTGTGGCATGCTGCTCTTCATCTGGAATTTTATCCGGCATGGACGGCCGAGCGACGAGGCTTTAGTTACGACGGGTGATTAATGGCTGCTCCTTACTACCGGCCTGTCGGTAAGGAAGTAGAAATCTTCGATGCGGCAGCAGCGCAGCGGTTGCCGCTTCTGCTCAAGGGGCCGACGGGTTCGGGTAAATCACGCTTTCTCGAGGCGATGGCCCAGCGGCTCGGTCGGCGGCTCATCACCGTTGTGTGCAACGACGAGACCTCGGCGATCGATCTCGTCGGCCGCTACCTCGTTAAAGGCAGTGACACCTACTGGCTCGATGGGCCGCTCACGACGGCCGTGCGTAGCGGCGCAATTCTTTATATCGACGAAATTGCCGAGGCAAGGCCCGATACGATGGTCGTGCTGCACTCGCTGACCGACCACCGCCGCGAGCTCTTTGTCGAACGTCTGGGGGAAACCATCGCTGGGCATGTGGATTTTCTTCTCGTCGCTTCATTCAACCCGGGTTACCAGAAAGGTTTCAAAGAACTAAAGCCCTCAACACGGCAACGCTTCATTGCGATTGATTTTAACTACCCGCGCGCTGAAATCGAGGCAGAGATCGTCCAAGAAGAAACCGGTTGTGAGGCGCAGCTCGCACAGCGGCTGGTGAAGCTTGCGGGGGTAATTCGTGCGCGGCCTGAGCTCGGTCTCGCGGAGACTGTTTCAACACGTCTGCTGGTCTCGGTCGCAAAGCTCGTCCGCAATGGACTTCCACCGCGTCTCGCGGTACACACCGGTTTAGTGTTACCTCTCAGTGACGATGCCGATACCGTTACCGCGCTGCAAGATTTTGCCAACCTTGTGCTCTGATGGACATTGACCAATGGCTCTTTGCTAAGATTTCCCGTGCCCTGAAGCACTGGCGCAAACGGCGCGACGAAAAGCGCCTCGCCGCTTGTCCTTTTAAATCCATCGGGCTAAGCAGCGAGTATATTGCAAAATTAACCTGCCTCTTCACCGGCGTACTTCCCGAGGTGAAAAGCCATCCTGGCAGCATCGAGTTAGCCGGCAAAAAGCTTCTCATGCCGCTCGATGAGTTGTTAATGACGACGGCGCAGGGCAACGCCGCGCTGGTGACGCTCTCCCTGGCAGTGCTTTCTTCTCCAGGCAAAAGCTTCTTCAGACGGCTCCGGCATGCCTTCCGTTCTTACCCCGCTCTGCGCGAGGTGGGCAAGATGGTTTTTTCCGGTAGATCAGCGCTCCGGGCACTCAATCCTCAACAACACGCGAAAATTTCGCGGCTTCTCATATCTGTCGACGCGCGAGGTGATGCTCAGAAGGCGGCCAACACCGCTGGACAAACCTCGCTCCCTTCTGCTGCATTACACCCGCCGCGCAAAGCCTATGATATCCGGATACAGACAGAAAATCCGGAGCTACTCGAAGTCGACCGCAAGAAAATTGAAGACTATACACTGGGCCATAGCTTTGAAAAAATCGACACCGCCGAAGAGTTTGACGGTGTCTGGCGTGACATCGACGGCTCTGACGAAATCGAGGAGCAAAAAGAAGCACTGCAGGAGCTTAAACTCAGGCACTTTATCCGCAGCGATGATGTCGCGCATGCGACTGTAGAAGCCGACGGAGCGGCATCACCCGGCAGTGAAATGCCGGATGCGAAGATGACAGCCGAATTCTGGTACCCTGAATGGGATTATCGCCGTGGCGAATACCGACAAAATCATTGCGGCGTCACGATTGAATCGGGGAGCTCGGCCGCGCCCGCAGTCATCCATGAGTTGCTTCAGGCAACACAGCGTGAGCAGAAAATACTGGAACGTCGAATCACGTCGCTGCTCCAAGAGAAAATCCTCAAGCGCCGGCTGAGCGATGGCGACAGCATCGATCTGGACGCCATCGTCGAACGCTTTGCCGATCTGAAGGCAAAGGCCAGCCCCAGTGAAAATCTTTATACCCGGCGCAGTCGCTTTGCGTCGGATATGGCATTGCAGATTCTCGTCGACGTCAGTCTTTCGACCGATTCCTTTATTGCGGGTCGCCGCATTATCGATGTGGCGCGCGAGGCGGTCTTCGCCTTTGCCGGCGCGCTCGCGGCGCACGATATGCGATTTTCCGTGGCGGGTTTTCATTCGCACACGCGCAGCCACTGTACTTACGTTGAACTGAAGAACTTCGCAGACGCATGGCAAGATGTGCGGCGCCGCGTCGCGGGGCTTGCGCCTATTGGCTATACCCGCATCGGCCCGGCGCTCAGGCATGCAGGTTTCGCGCTGGGCAATGAAGCCGCGCGGCGGCGCTGGGTTATTCTCGTGACGGATGCCCGACCCAATGACTACGATTATTACGAGGGGCGTTATGGCATTGAAGACGTCAGGCAGGCGGTGCGCGAACTCGACCGCTCGGGTATTCACCTGCATACGCTGGCAATCGGCAATGCGGATAAGCCTTCGATTCCGGCCATGATGCAGGGGGCCAGCTACCGGATGCTCCCCGAGGCCACAAGGCTTGCCGACGCGCTCGCCGATTTTTTCAGGCGCGCGGCTTAGGTCTCGTTCAGGCGATAGGTCTTGTCTTCGACAACCAGGGCGCCGCGCGCCTGCAGTTGGTTAAAAATGCGGCTTACCGATTCGGGTGTCAGGTCAAGTAACGCAGCAAGCTGGTTTTTCTGGATATCGAGCGTCACGGCGGCCTTATCAGCGCCCAGTGATCTGAAGTATGCGCAGATTCTCTCTTCGCCGGTGCGCAGTGTTATGTTCTCGATTTTCTCTTTCAGCCGGGGCATGAGCCTGACACTGTGTTCCAAAAAGAAGCTGTGAATCATGGCGTGGCTTTGGATGATTTTCTTTAACCTCTCGTATTCAAAGGCCACAAGGCAGCCATCGCTGAGCGCCGAGCATGATGCAGGGTATGTACCGCCCAGGAAAAGCGGTCCACCCGCGATGAGTTCATTTGTACGAAAAATATGCATGATGGATTCTTTGCCGTCTTCGCCCAGCATGTAGATCTTGAATTGTCCTTCGACGACAAGGTAAGGCCCTGCATACCGGTCGCCCTCCAGAAAAACATTTTCGTTTTTTGTATACCGTTTATAATGTGAGACAGTGCGTAGAACGGCCGCCATATCGGCGCTGAGTTCCTTGAATTCGAGGCTGGTCATTGGATCGGTTGTGGCGCGTGTCCCGGTGGCAAGCATCGGTAAACTAAATTTTAAGTATTTAGGATATTGCTCCCCACGATGGGGTGCCTAAACCCGCCTTCCCTCGCGTAAAGCCTGTTTTAAGGGGGGACAAAATGACAATTTATGGGCAGTTATCGCTATATATTATCGCCCTGGCCTCCATGCCCGGGCTCACAGGCGCAATTACGTCAGACAACAAGATTTACAAGCAGCGCGCACGACCGCTTCGCTGGGTCGTGTGCTCGGCCTCACCCACGAAGAAGCGCTGACGCCGCACGCACGTGACGTGCATTCGGTGCGGCGCAACGCTGTGGGTTCGGCAAATTGATGACGCTTAATACGCAGCTTTTGAAATAAGCTCGCTTCTATTGCGCCGCGCGTCATCAACTTCTTGTAAATCCACGTTAGCAGCCAAGTCAGTGACGCCCGCGGGCAGAATTGAGAACAAACCATTAGCCGCGGTGCCACTCAACGCCAAACGATATTTGTATGTGGTGAGTTGTGTAACCCCGCTCACGGTGAGCGAACCTTTCCCGCCGCCGGTCAGACTATACGAGGCGGGTAATAGAGCATTCTGCACCTGCTCTGAAAAAGTAATATCGATCTGCGCAGGCTGGGCCGTGGTACTGCCATTCACCGGCTGGGCCGTCATTGTTGGGCCCGAAACATCGGCCACAAAATTCAACGTCGACCCTGAAAGCGGTCGCGCCTGGGCATCCTGAACATTTTGTATTAGGAGCGAAAAACCTGCGGTACCCGGGGTACCTGAAAAGAAAATGCGGTAGCGATTACCGCCGAGAGATTGCGCAGACGAAACAGTTAACGAACCGACACCTGCTCCCGACAGAGAATAGTTTGCGGCAATATTTGCCCCCGTGACAGCTTTAGAATAGGTCAGGTCGATCGAGGGCAAAGACTTAATCAGGCTGCCGATCGCAGGCACCGATGAAACCAGCGGGTTCGTGGTGTCGATGTTGTAAAAGAAGGTATCACGGCGCAGCGATTGGTTTTCGCTGGTGCGAATATTGCTGAGTTTGATCTGCAAACCGCCATTCGTAACTGCGCCGGAAAAACTTACAGTGTAGGCATTGCCACCTGCGGCGTAAACGCCTGTGACATTACTGGTGCCCACTCCCGAGCCGGACAACTGGATATTGGCGAGGGTATCCATTCCGGTAACCGGCTGCGAGAAAGAAAAGACTACCGAAGTCAGCTGTCCTAAGTAAGAGCCCTCGGGTGGATTCGTAGTTACAGCCACCAGATTTGACGCATCAATATCTGATTGTTCAATTTGATTTTTGCGACATGCGCCCACAGCCGCAATACCGCACACCAGGATTCCGAAAACAAATATCGATCGGCGCATTATTATGCGCTGTGCAAAAAGAATTACTCAGCCGTCAATCCCAATTCTGCCCGCCACAAAATGAGCGTTATGCCGGAGGCCGCCAGCCACCAAATTGATTTTCCAGAAACTGGCCTACTGCCATGGCAACATGGTCGTTAAAGTGATTGGCGACGATCTGAACACCGGTGGGCAGGCCGTTACGGTCAAAGCCCATGGGCACCTGGGTTACCGGCAACTCGAGGGTATTAAAGAGGGCCGTGTAGACGAAGTCGAGCGGACGCAAAAGCGGTATATTGTGCCTCGGTGCGGTAGTGGGATACGTCGGGCAAATAAAAACCCCGTCGTCGCCTAAAAGATCGGAAAAGTACCTTTTGAGTTCGGCGACATGCCCGAGGAAATGCGTGCGCAGCTGTAGCGGCATATCAGCAAGTTCTTCGATCACGGCCAGAGCGTTGGCTGGCAGGGAGAAATCCGATTCGCCGAAGAAGCTCTTCGCCAGCTCCAGACCAAAGTTGATCTTTTTACCCGCGCTCAAAAGCTCGTCGAAAGACGACTGACTACCCCCTGCCATACGGGTAGCCCAAAGTTGCAGCGCCTCGCCCATGTATTTATGCTTCGCCTCGGCGACAGGGCGCCCGGTGACTTCGCTGAGGCGCGCGACCGCGGCGCGCACCGCTTCGCGGATTTCTTTTTGCACCGGTGTGATATAGAGAATGGGTAATTGCTCCAAATAAAAAACGCGCAGTTTACTGATTTTGACATCTGCAGGATTCTTCAGGGTCGCGGGCACGGTTCCCGGATCGATACCATCGGGGCCGGCAAGAATTTGCACCAGCGGGTAGAGGTCTTCGGCGCGCCGCGCGAGCGGGCCTGAAGCAAGCAGTTTGACTCCGTCACCGTCGGGGAAAGGATACTGACCGCTGCCCGGTACAAGGCCACCTGTGGGTTTATGCCCGAATATACCGTTGAAAAAAGCCGGTAACCGAATCGAACCGCCAATATCTGCGCCGAGCCCCAGCGGCGACGCACCACTGCCAATGATCGCCCCCTCGCCACCCGAACTGCCCCCGGGAATATGTTTCATGCTGTAGGCATTGTTGGTACGTCCGTAGACCTGGTTATGCGATTCGAGCCACATGCCCAACTCGGAAAGGTTTGTGAACCCGAGGGGGATGAGCCCCGCAGCACGCAGGCGGGCCACAGCGGTTGCGTCTTTTTCGGCGATGAAATCTTTTCGCGAAACAAGACCACCCGACTGAACCTGGCCCGCAAATGCAAAGTTCTCCTTTAGTGTGCAGGGCACGCCCAGAAACGGGGGTAAATCCGCCTCGTTCTTCGCGATACGCTCGTCGGCAGCCTTTGCCTCGGCACGCGCGGCAGAAAAGCGCTGCCCGACAACCGCATTGAGGCGCGGGTTAAACGCCTGAATAAGTTCAATATGGGCTTCTACAAGCTCGACAGAAGAGATGGCCCCCTGGCGAATCTGCTCTGCCATTTCAAGCCCTGAAAGCCCGAAATAGCGGGTGCCCGGCAGGGCGGCCTTGGTCACTGGCATTGCCCTAAACGCTGCAACGCGATGTGCCTGCAACCGGCTTTGGTACGAAGGCTATCAGGTTTACACCCTGTGTAAAAACAAGTTTTTGGTCGGGTTCAACGGACATTTGTAAAATATAACGAATGAAAAGCGCGGATATCATTTTCGAGAAAACGTCCTCTCTGCATGGGCAATCCGTCGCTGCTGTCGTGAACGGCCTGCGCTCGGCTTTTCCGGACCTGAATGTAGTTTTTTCAACCAGCCTTTCGCTCGAAGACCAGGCGATCACCCACATGCTCGCGACGGAGAAACTACCGGTACGCATATTCACGCTCGATACCGGGCGGCATTTCCCAGAAACCTACCGCACGCTGCAATCGACGCGCGAACGTTACGGTCTCGATATCCAGGTCATGTTTCCGGCGACGACGGCCGTAGAAAATCTCATGCGCCAAAAAGGCGCCTACTCTTTTTACGAGAGCGTTGAGGCACGGCAAGAATGCTGCGCCATACGCAAGGTCGAGCCATTGCACCGGGCGCTTAAAGGTGCCGATGTTTGGATTACCGGCATTCGCAAGGTCCATTCGCCAGACCGCAGCCACTTGCCCCCCTTTGAAATCGATCATACGAATAACATTCTTAAATTCCATCCGCTGCTCGACTGGACGGATAGCCAGCTGAAATCTTACATTAACGAACACAATATCCCATACAATCGCCTGCAGGACAAAGGTTTTCTGTCGATCGGCTGCGAGCCATGCACGCGCGCCGTCGCACCGGGCGGCGACATGCGCTCTGGCCGCTGGTGGTGGGAAGATCCCGATAAAAAGGAATGCGGTTTGCACGTACATAAGTAATGACACTCACAACAGCACAAAGAACACATCTCGACTATCTCGAGTCCGAAGCGGTGATGATTCTCCGCGAGGTCGCGGGGCAGTTCGAGCGCCCCGCCCTGCTCTTTTCGGGCGGCAAAGATTCGATTGCAATCGTCAAACTCGCGGAGAAGGCATTCCGGCCCGCGAAATTTCCTTTTCCACTCGTGCATGTCGATACCGGTCATAACTTCGACGAAGTCATCAAATACCGCGACGATATGGTCGCGCGCATCGGCGAGCGGCTGATCGTCGCCAGCGTCGAAGATTCGATCCAGCGCGGCACGGCGGCAGAAGAAAAGGGAAAATTCCCCAGCCGCAACGCGATTCAGGCCGTGACCTTACTCGAGGCCATCGCCGAGCACCGCTTCGACTGCTGTATCGGCGGCGCACGCCGCGACGAAGAGAAGGCACGCGCGAAAGAGCGCATCTTTTCGGTTCGGGATGAATTCGGCGGCTGGGATCCGAAAAACCAGCGCCCTGAGCTCTGGCATCTGTATAATGGGGCAATCCACCACGGC
>JAFLED010000138.1 GCA_017302045.1 Spirochaetota bacterium | reverse complement strand
AGGGTAAGATGGCGAAATTTCGGACGCATGCAATTCTCCGGTAGTTGGCGCAAACGCCCAAACTACCGGAAAATGCGGCTTAGGTCAGCGAAGGACAGAACGTTGCATTTAGAACTTGAATCTTAGAAGTCTGATTCTCAATTGCAGTCAAGGCGTTTGACGGCATGTCTCAACCCCCTGTTTCACCGAGAGATTATGGCCGATTTAATCGCCGAAATTCAGGCGCTCGAGGCGAAAGCTGCCTCCGCGATCGCGGCTGCGGCCGACACCGAAGCGCTGCAAAACGTGACCCAGGAATTCACCGGAAAAAAAGGCGCGCTCACGCATGTCATGAAGCAGCTCGGCAGCCTCACGCCCGAGCAGCGCGGCGAGGTGGGCAAGGCCGCAAATATATTTAAGGCGCGGCTCGAAGAGTTGCTCGCCGCGAAAGAAGCGGTACTGGCTGAAGCTCGTTTTGCGAGTCTCGCCGAGACTGAATTTGTCGACCTTTCTGTGACACCAGGCGAATACGCCGCGATCGCGAGCGGCGCGACGCATTCGGGGCATGTTCATCCGATTGCGCAGACGCAGAAGAAGCTTGAAGAAATTTTTACGTCAATGGGGTTCTCGATCGTCGACGGCCCCCAGGTCGAAGACGATTACCACAACTTCGGCGCGCTCAACTTCACCGACGACCATCCCGCGCGCGACATGCAAGACACGTTCTATACCGTGACAAAGCACCTGCTGCGCACGCACACGTCGAGTGTGCAGATTCGTGCGCTCGAGAAAATGAAGCCGCCGATACGCATCATTGCGCCGGGCCGCGTGTTCCGCTATGAAGAGGTCGACGCCTCGCATGAGCACACCTTTTACCAGATGGAAGGCATGATCATCGACCGCAAGGTTTCGGTCGGTAATCTTCTGCATCTCATGCAGACGCTGCTCTCCGAAGTTTTCAGCAAGGGCGTCGAGGTGAGGCTGCGGCCCGGGTATTTTCCTTTTGTCGAGCCGGGTTTTGAGCTCGATATGAAATGCCTCGTCTGTAACGGAACCGGCTGCCCCGTGTGTAAACACTCGGGCTGGGTTGAGGTTTTACCCTGCGGTCTCGTGCATCCGAATGTCATTCAAAAGGCGGGGCTCAGCCCTGAAGAGTGGCAGGGTGCGGCCTTCGGCCTCGGCCTGAATCGCCTTGTGATGATGCAGCACGGTATCGAAGACATCCGCCATTTTATGGCAGGCAAACTCGACTTTCTGAGGCAATTCTGATGAAACTTTCTTACAATTGGTTGAACGAATTTGTCGATCTTTCGGGCATCTCACCGAAAGAGCTCGCCGATCTTTTGACGATGAAGACCTGCGAAGTCGAAGGCTTCGAAGATTTTATGGCGCATATGGCGAAGATTCCCGTGGCGCATATCGACGAACTGACGAAACACCCTGACGCCGATAAACTCAAAATCTGTAAAGTGAATACGGGCAAAGAAGTGGTGCAGATCGTCACCGGCGCGGCAAATGTCGAACAGGGCAAAAAATTTCCCGCGGCGCTTGTCGGCGTCAGACTGCCCGACGGCCGCGAGATGACCAAAGCGAAACTGCGCGGCGTCGAGAGTTTTGGTATGCTGTGTTCAGGCGGTGAACTCGGCATCACACAGCTCGACTATGCGCCTGCAAAGGTCGATGGCCTCATGCCACTTCCCGACGACTGGAAAACCGGTGCGCCGTTGTCCGATTATTTCGGCGCACCCGATGTTATTCTGGATATCGACAACAAATCGATCACGCACCGTCCCGATCTCTGGTGTCATTTTGGTTTTGCACGCGAAATCGCGGCGCTACTCAACAAACCGTTGCTGAAGAATCCCGAAGCCGCCACGTTTAAAACTGTCGCGGCGAATTTGCCGAAAATTGAAATCGAAAAAAATGCGGCCATTACCTATTGCGGCGCCGAACTTTCGGGTTTCAAAGTTGCCCCTTCGCCGCTGGCACGCCAGATGCGTCTCTTGTCGATCGGGCAAAAGCCAATCAGCAACATTGTCGATATTTCAAATTATGTTCTGTTTGAAATCGGTCAGCCTAACCATGCCTTCGACCGCGCGAAAATTCAGGGACCTGTACGCGTCGCGTATTCGAAGGCGAATGAGAAGATAGCGCTCTTGGATGGCAGCGAGCATACCTTGCCTGAAAATCTGATACTCATCCGCGACGGAGAAAAACCCGTTGCGCTTGCCGGTGTCATGGGCGGTGCGGGCAGCGAGACCACCGCAACCACGACAAAACTTTTTCTCGAATCGGCGGGTTTTCCGCGCGCCGAGATACGAAAGACTGTCGCGAAGACGGGCATCCGCAGCGATTCGTCGCAGCGCTTCGAAAAAGCGCAGAACCCAGCGAAAGCCAAAACGGGGATATACCGCTTTGCGGAGCTTCTCGCCGCAGAACAGCCCGGCATACAGCTTTCGGAAATCGCCGAAGTCACGGCGGAAGACTTTAATAAAACGGAAGCTATTCGCGTCACGAACGCATTTATCGACCAAAAGCTGGGTAAAATTTCCAACCGTCCGGCCTCCAATGCCGAGATTCTGAAACGCCTGCATTTTCAGGTAGAAGAGAAAGGCGATGAATTGCTCGTAACGCCACCGGCATACCGCAAGTGGTTTGATATCACCCGCGCCGAAGATCTCGTCGAAGAAATCGGGCGCTTTATTGGCTACAAAGAGATCGCTATCGAACCCTCGCTTGTCGCCTGCGAGACACCGCGTGCGAAAAATGAACTACGTGTGCTCGAACACGAACTGCGCAATCTGTGCGCGCAGCGTTTTCAGCTAAACGAGATTCTGAGCTATGCGTTTCACAGCGAAAACGATGTGAAAGCCGATGAATTCTTTTGTAAGGCCGGCGAGGCATTAAAAATGCAGAATGCGCTGAACAGCGACCTCGACTACCTGCGTATCTCGCCGCTGCCGGGTTTGTTGCGTGCAGTGCGCGGCAACTACCGCGAAGAGGCGAATACCCGTCTGTTTGAAATAGAGAAACTGTTTCTGCCTTCGGACGACGCGAAGCTGGCACGCAACGAAGTCTATTTCTTCGCCGGAGCCCTGACTTCCTCAAAAGAGGCGCCGCATGCTCTGGCCGACGTCGCTGCGGTGCTTGCTGAGATACTTGCCGCCTGCGGCCTGCAAAGGTATGAGCAGGTTTTCGAAAATGCCCCGCAGGCAATTTTTCACCCGGGCCGTTCGGGCAGCGCAGGAACAAAAGATCGAAAGATATTCCGTTTCGGCGAGGTGCACCCGCGGCTGTTGGCTGCTTATGGCATTAAAGAGCGAGTCTATTATTTCGATGCAAGACTCGATGCCCTGACCGCGTTAAGACCCGAAGCGCCGCAATACCGACCGCCGTTTTCACACCCCGCGGTCGATTTCGAATTGACTCTCGTCATGCCGCTGCGTGCCGAATTCGCGGCTCTCAAAGAGGCGGCCGGAGTATTACAGCCGCTCGTGCGCCGCGATCTCGATAAGACGGTGCTCGTGGCCTTCGAGCACCTTGCGACATTCCAGGGCGGTAACCTGAAAGAGACCGAAAAGGCGGTATCGGTGCGCGCGACATGGAGAAATCCTACACGCACGCTTGCGGGCGATGAAGTGAAAAAGCTGCAAGACGGTCTGATCGCGAAGATGCAAAAAGCGGGTTTTAGCCTGCGCTAAGCGACCGCCTGAACGTATCGCGCATTTTTGCGTAAATCTTATCGACGGCGATGAGGCCCGCGTTGTGCCTCACCGCGATCGAAAAAATCAGGATATCAAAGTTCGAGCAGGTTAACCCTTTCGCGCGGAAAAGCCGGGCATTTTCTCTCGCGAGTCGCCATGTCGGGGTGTCGCATTCCAGAAAAGGCAGCGTGGATTCGAATTGTTTGAGCGCTTTGGCTTCTTTGCCCGCCCTGCAACCCGCCCATAATTCAAGCATCACCGGTTCGCAGAGACAAGCCCTCGAAGCCAAAATCGCGGCTTTGACGCGGGCTTTGATATCGCGCCTGCCGTTGGCTCTCAGATTTTCAATGAATGCCGAAGACTCGAGAAGTATCACGTTTTCTCATTTTTTTCAGCTCTGCCTGCGACATGATCTCGCTGTCTTTAAATGTACCCGAGAGTTCTGCGAGATCGCGCAGTTTTTTCATGCGAATGACTTCGTTTAGGGCGAATTCAATGGCGGCTTTTTTGGTGCGCAAATGGTATATCTTTTGAACTTCCTGTATGGCGCCGGCAGATATATCAACCAACGTTTTCATATATATGAAATTAAAAGGTTATATATATTGCGTCAAGGATAAATCAGCTTGTGTAAAATTCCAAGATTTGACCGGCGATTTTTTGGGCGGTTGCAGCACCCAACTCGGCGTACATGGGCAGCCTCAGCAGGCAATCTGTAAAACGATCCGCATTCTTGAGTTCCCGGCCATCGTGCTTGGCGGCGAAGTACGGGCTTTTATGCAGCGAGAGATAATGGAACACAGAGGCGATGCCGTTTGCCTTCAGGTGCGCGATCAGGCGCGTGCGTTCGTCGAGCGAACGGCAGACGAGATAAAACAGATGCGCATTATGAGGCTCGTCGGGCATGAGCAGGATTTCTTTCTTCTCCAGAACGGCGAGCGTGTCGCGGTATGCCTTCCACGCTGCCATCCGCATCTTCTGTATCTCGTCCGTCTTTTCGAGCTGCGCGCATAAAAAACCCGCGATCAGCTCAGATGGCAGAAACGACGAGCCGACATCGACCCAGCCGTATTTATCGACCTCGCCGCGAAAGAAGGCGCTACGGTTGGTGCCTTTTTCCCAAAGAATTTCGGCGCGCTTAACGAAAGCCTCGTGGTTGATGGCCAGCGCGCCGCCTTCACCAGCAGAAATGTTCTTCGTGTCGTGGAATGAAAACGCCCCAAGATGGCCGACGCCGCCGAGGTATTTATTTCCATAGGTGGAATCGATCGCCTGCGCGGCGTCTTCAATTACCCACAGCTTATGTTTCTCTGCCAAGGCAGCGATTTTTTGCATATCGCATGCCTGGCCGCCATAGTGAACAGGAACAATGGCGCATGTGTTTGGGGTGATCAGCGCTTCGATCTGTTCCGCGTCGATATTCGGATGATCCGCTCTGCTGTCGGCAAAAACGAGTTTGGCGCCGCGCAGTGCGAAGGCATTCGCTGAAGAGACAAACGTGTATGAAGGCAGAATAACTTCGTCGCCGGGCTTCAGATCGATAAGCAGCGAAGCGAGTTCGAGCGCGTCGGTACACGAGGTTGTCAGCAGTGTTTTACGGAAGCCGTAGCGTTTTTCCAGATGCGCCTGGCAGCGTTTGGTGAATTCCCCGTTGCCCGAGTATTTACCCGAGGCGAGAACTTCGTCGAGGTATTTTTTTTCGAGTCCGGTGAGATAAGTTTTGTTGAAAGGTATATTCATTTCGATCTCTTGCGCGACGAACCCTGGTGAATCAGACGTCGGTATTTGTTCACGGTACGGCGCTTGACTTCAAAGCCCTGTTCCGCGAGAATTTCGGCGATGACACGGTCTGATTTTTTACGCTCACTGTCTTGTGCCAAGAGGGTCAGAATCGCGGTCTTGAGGTCTTCGGCGCTGCGTTCGCTGCCGTCGGACGATTTAATCCGGCGCATAAGAAACAGGCGTAGCGGAAAAACCCCCCAAGGGCAATGGAAGTATTTACGGTTTAAAATGCGGCTGATCGTCGAAACATGGCGTTTGGTTTCTTGCGCAAGATCTTTGAGGCTCATAGTACGTATATACGCCGAGCCCTTCGTAAAAAAGTCATATTGTTTAACGGCGATGATCTTTGCGACCTGAGTCAGTGTATCGGCCCTGAAGGTCAGGGTTTCGATCAGCGACTTTGCCGTCTGGTAGGTTGTTTGCCATTCGGCCTGGCGTTCCCGCGCGGTGTGCCCGTCGGCGGTTTTTTTCGCCTGTGAATCCGGCGTCTTTTTGCCCATCATCTGCTGGTACAGCTTGTGGTTGACGCGAAAGCGCGGCAGGTACTGGTCTGAAACTTTTACATAGACCTGTTTCTCTTTGACTTCGAAAAATATTTCGGGCAGCGCCCATTCTGCGGCGGTACCGTCGCTACGGTTTACGGGGTGCGGGTCGAGTGCCGTGAGCAGCTTGATTTTTGCGTCGAGCGTTTCGTGATCGATTTCGAGAATTTCACAGAGTGAATTCTTTTCGGATTGCGAGAAACGTGAAAGACCTTCGCGCGCTTCGTGCAGCATATCGATCAGGTCGAAAAGCAGCTCGTCTTTGCCGTAACGTACCTCGGCCTGCCATCTCAGACTCTGCCAGAGATTCTCGGCGCCGACACCGCACGGTTCGAGTTGTTTCAGGTATTCGATGCAGGCCCTGAGATCGCGGGTACTGAAATTATAGTCGGCGATGATCGTGCGGTTGGGAAACGCCGTAAAGCCGTCGTTGTCGATCGTTGAAACGATGATGCGTGCGAGATCGTAGATCTTGTCGGGCAGGCCCATGTCGACGAGCTGCAGCAGCAGGTTCTCTTGCAGGCCGATATGCGCTTTGGTGATGAAGTCTTTGCCCTCGCCGACGCCGACGGGCGGAGTTTCACCTGCCGAGATTTCTTCGACGAACGGGTTTTCAGTGATGACACGCAGCACCTCTTCGCGCAGTTCGTGCTGCGGCAGAGAGAGTAACTGCACCGCGTGTGTGAGCGTGCCATGCAGTTTCTGCCGTACACCGGTCTTGAGCGAGACGTTTTGTTTTAACTGCGTCTTCGGCATTAAATCTTGAAGTCTTCCCCGAGGTAAATTTCGCGGGCTTTTTTATCTTTGATCAAAATATCCGCAGTGCCCTCGATGAGCACTTGTCCCTGGAATATAATATAAGCGCGGTCGGTCAGCTTCAAAGTTTCGCGCACATTATGGTCGGTGATGAGTATACCCAGCCCGCGCTGCTGTAATTGCCAGACAACACGCTGAATTTCTTTGACCGCGATAGGGTCGACGCCCGCAAACGGTTCGTCGAGCAGCAAAAACTTCGGGTCTGACGCGAGTGCGCGCGCGATCTCGGCGCGCCGCCGCTCGCCACCCGAGAGGGTAATCCCATTTTGATTTTGCACGTGCTCGATTTCAAGTTCTTTCAGCAGCTTGTCGGTTTCTGTTTTGATGCGTTCTTTGTCGAAATTACGCAGTTCGAAAATTGCTTCGATATTCTTACGCACCGAAAGAGTGCGAAAGATCGAAGCCTCTTGCGCGAGGTAACCGATGCCGCGCCGCGCGCGCAGGTACATGGGCATTTTCGTGAGATCTTCGCCGCCGAGAAACACCTGGCCGCCCGACTGCCGCACGAGCCCGATGGTCATGTAGAAAGACGTCGTCTTACCGGCACCGTTCGGGCCGAGAATACCCACCACCTCGCCCTGGCGCACGTTAAAAGAAACGTTGCGCACCACGGTACGTTTGCCATAGACCTTGACGAGATTGCGGGTTTCGAGCTTCAGCGCATCGGGCGCAATCACTGGCGCCGGTTTATCGAGAATTGTTTTATTTTGGGCCGCCCGCGGCATTGCGTATTCCCGACTTTTCGTTTGCGCCGGCAACCGATTTACGCTATCATTGCGACGCCGGGAGTAATTGGGCGGGCAGCACGGGATTGATTATTTTCTGGGCGATGATGCAAAACCAACTTCAGGGCAAAAACGCGGTTGTGACAGGCGGCACGGCAGGTATCGGCCGCGAAACCGTGCGCGCCCTTGCCCGACAGGGAGCCCGCGTGCTGTTCACTGGCCGCAATGCCGCAGCCGGTGAGACTCTGATCGCCGAAATTCAGGGGGAGATCCCCGGCGCCGACGTGGCGTTTCTACAGGTCGACTTTGCTTCGCTCAGGTCGGTTCAAAAACTTGCGGGCGAGATTGCCGCGCGGCTTCGGCAGATCGATATTCTCGTCAACAATGCAGGGCTGAATGCCAGTAAAGAATCGAAAACCGAAGATGGTATTGAGACCGTTTTCGCGGTAAACCATCTCGCGCCGTTTCTGCTCACGAATTTATTACTCAGCAATATCCGCGACGGCGGGCGGATTGTCAACGTCGCCTCGAAGATGCATTCATGGCGCAGCATGAATTTCGACGACCTCGAAGGTCGAAAAAAATGGAGCTCGATTACTGCGTATAGCCAGTCGAAACTGGCGAATGTCATGTTCACCTATCAGCTCGCCGAAAAACTAGCGGCGCGCAAGATAACTGTTAACTGCCTGCACCCCGGAGTGATAGCGAGCGATATCACGCGCGATATGCCGGGGTTTGTGCGTTTTCTCGCCGGGGTATTTCTCAAGAATACCGAGCAAGGTGCGGCAACGAGTGTCTATCTCGCTGCGTCGCCCGAGGTTGCAGGCATCACCGGAAAATATTTTGACGACAAAAAAGCCGTGACGTCTTCGAAAGAGTCATACGCTGTTGAAAAGCAGCGCCGGCTCTGGGCCATATCTGAAGCCATGGTCAAGGCTTATCTCTGACAGGTTTCTTAAGAAAGCAGACTATGTATTCGTGTCGCGGTTGAAAAAGCGCGACAGAATGCCCGAAGAGTAGTTCAGACCCAGAAGCGGCAAAGCAAGCAGCGGGCTTAGATTCTTATCGGGTTCTTTGCCCTCACCGATGCGCTTGAGCTGCAGCGAATAATAACCGATTTCGAGTACGCCCATGCGGTCGAGCGCCGAGATACCTGTCTTCACCGGCTTCAGATCGATGCGCGCATTCTTGTCGGCAATGAGGCGGCCGCCCAGCTGTGGCTCCATAGCCAGCGGCCGCGCGATACCGACAATGTCGACAGCTCCCGAATCGATTGCCTGGTTCATTGCCGCTGCCGAACGAAAGCCGCCTGTGAGCATGAGGGGGATATTCAGCGATTTCTTGATTTTTTCGGCGAACGGAAGAAAATACGCTTCGCGTGCCGCGGTTGAAGTCTGAACTGCTTGCTGGCCACGGGCTATAGACCTTAGCGCATCCTGCGCCCCGGTCTGCGACAAAGAGGGCGTCGTGCCCGACGCAGACCTTTGCGCATCATGCGCTCCGGTCATCGCGGCGCTTTCATAGTTACCGCCCGAAATCTCGATCAGATCGATGCCTTCGGCTTCGAGTGCTTTAACAACGATGACCGCGTCTTCTTCATTGAACCCGCCGCGTTGAAAATCCGCCGAGTTGATTTTGATGCCAATGGGGAACCTCGACCCGACGGCCGCGCGCATCGCGCGCACCATCTCGACGACGAAGCGCATGCGGTTTTCAATCGAGCCACCCCACTGGTCTTGGCGCAAATTTGCCAGTGGAGATAAAAACTGGCTCACGAGATAACCGTGTGCACCGTGTATTTGCACGCCGTCGAAACCAGCCTCTTTGCAGAGGCGCGCGGTATGCGCAAAGCGCGCGATGATGCCGCGTATCTCGGTGTCGCTTAACTCACGCGGCACGCGAAAACCTAAGTTGCCGAATTTAAGTTTTACAGGCGAAGGCGCAACGGTCACTTTTGAGATCGCCGCAGGGGCCTGCCTGCCGGGATGGTTAATCTGCGCCCAGATCTGCGAGCCGTGTTTTTTCGCGGCCGATGTCCAGCGGCGAAAAAGGTCGAGGTGTCTGTCGTTTTCAAGTACGACGTTATTCGGTTCGCCGAGCTCGTCGTTGTCGACCATGACATTGCCGGTGACGATGAGGCCGATTTCTCCCGCACCCCAGGTTTCGTAGAGGCGCACGAGTTTTTCGTCGGGCAGGTTTCGAACGGCCATGTTTTCGCTCATCGCCGATTTAGCGAGGCGGTTTTTGAGCGTCACGCCGCAGGGAAGTTGGATGTTTTTCTCAATCGCCATTTTTTTACAGGCATGAGGGATCTATGTTCTGGACATAATCCATATAAAAGTGCGCGGCGGCTTTGTCGCCTGCATAACCTTTGGGCTTTAGGGCAGCAGCCTGGGCCTGGTATGCCCTGAGATATTCGGCTGATATCGGTTTGTAAGACCAGTGCCAGCTTTCTTCTTGATAGCCATGCGCGAAGCGACCGCCATTGCGCGCCGTGGGATTTCCCGTAT
>JAFLED010000137.1 GCA_017302045.1 Spirochaetota bacterium | reverse complement strand
CCAGGGCACAAGGACCGCGAAGGCGACACCGCCGATGACGCCGGCAATACCGGGTACCGCATGGCCGCCGAAGCGCACGCCGTTTTGTTCTTTTTTATCTTCCATGTTTACTCCTTACTGTATGCCGAGAGTGCATGCCTGAGCTGGTTCAGCGCATAGCGGCAGCGACTCGCGGCCGTGTTCATCGAGATACTGAGGGCAGACCCGATTTCTTTGAAACTCAGATCGCCGTAGTAGTGCATTTGCACCACGGTTCGCTGCGCTTCGGGTAATTGGGCGAGGGCGTTTGCGATGTCGTTTTGCCGCAGCTGGTCTTCGATGGTTTCTTTTGCCGTCGGTTCGTCGAAGCCGGCGTCGCGCAACAATTCACTGTCGATCGGCAGAAAATTCTTACGCCGCGAGCGGCGCTGCGCCGCGTTCTGCCAGACCGCACGCGCGGCGTATGCATCGAGATTTTCGATGCCCTCGGGGCCGCGCCGCCAGAGTGCGGTCAGCGTCTCTTGCACAACATCTTCGGCCTCGTGCTCGTCGCCGCTCTGCGCTGTCGCGAGTTTGACGAGCTTCGGTCGAATGCCCTCGGCCCAATGATCGAAGTCCACCTCAAATATCCTTTAGAGATAGATGCCCGTCAGGGCAATATTTGTCTAAAAAAATCAGAAGGGAATGGGAAAATCGCGCCGCGCCGCCGCTATATCTTCTAAGACTTCTTTCGTTAAAGTCAGTTGGTGCGCGGCGACATTGTTTTTGAGTTGCTCCATATTCGTCGCACCGATGATGGCGGCGGTGGTAAAGGGGCGTGAAAGCACAAAGGCGATCGCCATCTGTGCGACGTCGAGGTTATGTTTCTTCGCGATTTCGAGATAACGCGCCACCGCGGCATGCGCCTGCGGCATATCGCGCTGGTTAAAGCGGCTAGAGAGAGTCCAGCGGCTGCCTTGGGGCCGCGCGCCATTCGCGTATTTGCCCGTGATCATGCCCGAGGCGAGCGGCGACCACGCGAGTAATCCGACTTTTTCGCGCACGGAAATCTCCATGAGATCGGGCTCGTGCAGGCGGTACATCAGGCTGTATTCGTTCTGGATCGATTGCACGCGTGGCAGGTGATGCTGCTCCGAGAGCCGCAGGTATTGCATGGTGCCCCACGCCGTCTCATTCGACAAACCAAAATGGCGGATTTTGCCCGCGGCGATGAGTTCTTTCAGCGTCTCGAGGCACTCGAGAAAGTTTTGTGTCTCTTGTTCGTTGGATGAACTTTTGATTTTCTGGTTCCAGAACTGGCCGAAGTGATAAGAGCCGCGGTTCGGCCAATGGAACTGGTAAAGATCGATATAATCGGTTTGTAGCCGCTTCAATGAGCCTTCGACCGAACTTACGATGCTCGCGCGGTTGATGTCGCCGCCTTCGTGAATCCACTTGAGGCCATTGCCGGCGATTTTTGTGGCGAGAATAACTTTGTCGCGGTTCTTGCGTTTCGCGAACCAGGTGCCGATGATCGTTTCGGTTTTGCCATAGGTTTCTGGCGCAGGAGGTACCGCGTACATCTCGGCGGTGTCGAAGAAGTTTATGCCCTCACTCAGGGCATAGTCCATCTGCTCATGGCCTTCGGCCTCGGTGTTTTGTACGCCCCAGGTCATGGTGCCGAGGCAGATGGCGCTGACGTTAAGGTCGGTGGTGCCGAGCGTGCGGTAGAGCATGCGCGATGCGCCTAGTTAGACTCAAACTGAAAACGACTAATTTGGCGAGGCGACGCAATAGATTCGGTAGTTATTGTTACAGGCAATACTTGTGCTGGTTGTCCATGCCGCTGCATTGCTGGTTCTATCACCATATTGTCCGTTGAATGTGCCGGTTTGGTCCGTCCAGTCGCTGCACGTCATCGACGTGATTGTCGAGCCTGTAGCGCTTGTTCCCGTCCAAACCTGCGTACCGCCCTGATCGACGCCGAACTCGTCATATCGAACCGCGTTAATCGTCGTGCCTGCAGTAAAACCACTGAAATTATTTTGCACCACCTCACCTTTGGTATTAAACCATGGGACTGAAAAACTGGTACTGCAACCGTTGGCTAAACCCTGTATTCGACATATTGCATTCGTCGTGGAAGTCGAAAGCCACGCCCGGAATACATGGGTGCTGTTGCGCCGAAGCCCGCGACTGAGCGCGGCACGTGTGCAGGTGCAATCGGCCTTGGCGTCACCTGTCGAACCGCCGCATTCAGAATTATAGGGTGACCCACCCATGGCGCCGAGAGTACTCCATGAGCTCACGAAAATATAAAGGTTGTCTGTGAATTTTTCGGTATTGCTTGATCCACCTGGATTTTCAATTTTGTCCAGTAAGGCGTAATTGTTGCAGCCTGCCATCAGGCTTATGAAAACCGATGCGACTAAAGCAAGGTGGCGCCGCGCCAGAAACAGTTTTAAGTTCCGGATTAATCTTTGCAACAGATACATAGCTCCTCCTAATTTCCCGCTATACCCAATTGCCCGCATGCAAACGTGGTAACAACTCGCGATTTGCACAATGTGCAAATGTCACCCGACTCACTGGCGAATACCGCTTCGTTTCGAAAATGCAACCCTTTGATATATTCATGGCAATGCAAAACAGTAAACGGAAGCTACAGTCGAACAATTCGGCGTTGCGCCATTATTTGTCCACTGCGTGCCCGATGCGGTTGCCGAGCCCCAGGTTGCGCTGCTGCCTGAGGACCAATCAGTACAGTTCGCTGTAGAGGTCGCACCTGCGAGTGTGCCGTCCGTATTGGTGCCAGTATATGCGTTCGTGTTGCCGGGAGCGCCTGCCGTTTCCGTTAGATTCAAAGGTGACATTAGAGTGCCGGAAAATAAGCCAGCGTAGCCATTTGCGATACCTACGCCATTCGTGTTTTGCCAGAGCGGCCCTCCAGACGGCAGACTGGCGCAGGTCGTCGAATTAAAAATACCCTGAATGCGGCAGCGCATATCGTTGGTGCTGGTACTGGTCCAAGAGATGTATTTACCGCTCTGAGGCATGGGCAGGTTAGCGTTCTGCGCCATTATCTGGCAGGCGCAGTCGGCGCGGCCCTGGCCGGTAAAGCCGCTACAACTGCTGAAAAGACCTGCGGTGTAGCTTGAAAAATTGGCGGTGGTGGTTGTGGCTGATGCGATGAAAGCATAAAGTTTCTGCTGGGTCGCAGTAGCACCACCCGGATCCTCTAACTTGCCCAATAAACCATAATTGACGCAATGCGACGCCACGAGAAGCAGGAGAAAAAAAAGGGATAGTCTAATCGTTTTTACCCAGCCGTCTTTCGTATTCTGCTCTTGCATAAGATTCCGTATGTTTCCTGCTTAAAACACCGCCGATATCGAAATGCTCCCGTGGATTACCTGCACAGGCTTCGGCGAATCAAAATAAAGCCGGTAGTCGGCTTCAAGCCCGAGCGACAAGAAAGAGAAAATCAGAAAATGAATTCCCGCCCGCGCGATACCAAACGGGTTGCGAATCTTTATATTCTCTGAGGTGAAAGAGCCATTAGAGCAATTTGTGCCGCAGTCAATATACCGGTTCAAAGCACCGAAATAATAACCCGCCCCGATACTCGTGGTCGCGCGCCAGCGGGGTGACAGGTCGAAAAAGTAGCCGCTGGTCACGGCACCAGACCAAAGTTCAATGTCAGTCCTCGTGCCTCCGCTTTTTGCGGCAGACTTGACCCCGCCATAAGATCCGAAAACTCCCAGATGCCAGTTGCCCTTGAGTCTTTTGACGCCGTGTACGCTGATCATACCGTCGACCTTCGGGTCGGCGTTGTCGCGGCTGATGAGCGGCATACTCGGGCCCATCGAAGCCGTAAACATCCAGTTCACCTCGGCCCAGGTCTTGCGCTTCTCGGTTTTTTCGAGTTGCGTTTTCCCTTTTTTATCTTTCGCGTCTTTCGCTTCTTTACCCTTTTTCTGCTGCTGCTCCAGTGCGACTTTCGTTATCTCTGCGGTAATGTCGCCCGCAACTTTGTCGGCTGCGCCGAATATGGTCGCATCGACGCGGTTTTCGGTTGGTTGCAGGCTACGGAATTTGTCGGGCGAACCTAAAGAAATTTCAGTATGAATTTCGATTTCGTTGTTTGCCTTGTCAAAAGTGAAATTCCCATAGATGAGAATATCGATGTCTGCCTGGCGGCAGATTTCGGCGGCTTCTTTTGGTGTAATTTTACCCTTGTTTTTAGCGCGGATTTCTGCCGCGAGGGGTTCTACCTTAGAGGCGTCGACTTCGACGAATTCGAACTTTTTATGCATCGATTTGGTAATCGCTTCTTGCAGCGAACCCGGCATATACTCGAAATTTTTGGTGCCGGTTTTGTCGTCATAACGTATAATCGCCACGCGCGCAGCTTCTGAACCCGCTGCAAAGGCGGGAAAAATACCGGCTGCGATGATTGCCAAAAAGGCCAAATGGGGCCAAAAAAGTCTCATGTTGCCTTAGACGACCGCGAACCTTGAATGTCAACAAGAAGTCAGAGAAGTTTTTTCACGAATTCGTCGTCTGCGCCGACCTAACCGGTCGTCTCCGCCGACCTAACCGGTATTTTTTAGTCCGGCTGCGACGCCGTTAATCGTCAGCAGCAATCCGCGCCGCAGCGCCTCATTTTCGCTGTTTTCGCGCAGGCGCTTCAGAAAAGTGATCTGCAACAGATTGAGGGGGTTTAGCCACAGCGAACGGTAACGAATTTCGCGCTGCAGGTTATGGTCATAGGCAACGAGCGCATCGGTATTCGACAGACGGAGTACCCGTTTGGTTGTTTCTTTTAACTTTTCATGAATTTCTTCACCCACCGTGCCGAGCGCTTCGGGTACCAGTGCCGCATCGTAAGACAGCGAGATGCGCGGGTCTGTTTTGATGAGCACCATTTCAATGAGATCGATGAACGACCGGAAAAAATACCACTCGTGGCGCATCGTGTGCAACTCGCCCGCTTCGCCGAGCCGCGCGAGCGCGTCGCCGACACCGAGCCATGACGGCAAAAGCACACGCGTCTGCGTCCAGGCAAAAATCCAGGGGATTGCCCTCAGGCTTTCAATACCACCTGCGCGCCGCTTTGCCGGCCGCGAGCCGATATTGAGATTACCCAGCTCGCGTTCGGGGGTCGCCGCCTGAAAGTATTCGAGAAACTTTTCATTGCCATAGACGAGAGAACGGTAAGAGGCCGCGGCTGTTTCGCTCAACTGTTCCATGACCTTGCGGTAACTCTCGGGCGGGCCCGGCGGTGGCATCAGGCTTGCGGTCAGTACGGCCGCGGTATAAATCTCGAGCGTGCGGCGTGCGACGCTGGGTAATCCGAATTTCGCCTGAATCATCTCACCCTGTTCGGTGACGCGTATTCTGCCCTCGACCGAACCCGGGGGCTGCGACAGAATCGCAAGGTGCGTCGGGCCGCCACCGCGGCCGATCGTGCCGCCGCGGCCGTGAAACAGCGTCGCTTCGACGCCGGCTTCGCGGCATACCGCGATGATCTCTTCCTGGCAGCGGTAGAGATTCCACGCCGCGGTGAGAATTCCCGAGTCTTTCGAACTGTCGGAGTAACCGATCATGATCTCTTGTTTGCCGGCGATGAGCGCGCGGTATTCGGGTATCGCGAGAAGACTCTTCAGAATGCGCGGCGCGTTCTGCAGGTCTTCGATGGTTTCGAACAGCGGTACGACGCGCAGATGTTTTTTACGGCCGCTGACTTTCTGGAAGAGGTGCACGAGCAGCACGTCAGACGCCTGTTTGGCCATCGAGATAACGTATGCACCGAGCGATTCGGTGCGTATCTGTGCGAGCATACTAAACGTATCGAGAACCTCGCGGCTTTCGGGAGAACAATCGAGTTCGGCGGGTACGAGCGGTCGCGGCTCTTTGAGTTCGCTGCATAAGAAGGCGATCTTCTCATGCTCGGGGTAATCCGCATAATCGCCCATGCCCAGCGCGCGCGTGATTTCCCCCATGGTCTGTTTGTGCCGTGCAGATTCCTGGCGAATGTCGAGCTTGACGAGGTAGAGACCAAAAACCGCGAGCCGGCGCAAAATGTCGGCGAGCCGGCCGTCGGCGATAACCTGCATGTTGACGCTGCACAGCGAACGGTGTATAACTTCAAGCTCGGCCGTGAGTTCGGTCGTGTCGCGGTAATAGTCGGTAATCTGGGTGGTGCTTTTTTGCAATAGGTCTTCAAGCCTGAGGCGGGTCGCATTCATCTTGCCCACGGTTTTCTTGAGAAACGCCCGGTAAGGCTCGTGCGCATTTTCTGTCAGGTTTTTCAGCTCGTCGCTCGCGGCGGTCATCGAAAGTTCGAAGCGCAGCTTATCGATTTCGCGTTCATAGAGTACTGCGGCCATCCACTGCGCGAGCCAGACCGCCCGCCGCGTGACCATGTGTGTGACATTAGGATTACCGTCCCGGTCGCCGCCCATCCACGAACTAAAGCGCACCGGTGCCGCGTCCGGCGGTAAATTTTTGCCCGTGTGTGCGTGCAGCGCGGCAGAAAGTTCGCGCAGGTAGCGGGGAACCTCGTGCCACAGTGTCTGTTCGAAAACCAGCAGACCGCCATAAGCCTCGTCGGTCGGTGTCGGTTTTTTCTTGCGTATGGCGTCGGTTTCCCAGATGCCGAAGATTTCGCGCCGAATCGCGTCGTTGTTGAGCTGCTGTTCAAACGCGGGGACATCCGTATAATCGCGGATCTCGAGCGCGCGCGCGATGTTCGTATATTTTTGCAAAAGCCCGCGGCGCATGATTTCTGTCGGGTGTGCGGTGAGTACGAGATCGATGCGCAGCGCCGCGACCGATTGAAAGAGCTTTTCGCCCGCGATGCCGGCCTGGGCGAGGGACGCGAAAGTCGAAGACAGCGAAATTTCGCCTTCATGCCGCGCGAGGCGTACCTTGTGGTGTTCTTCGGCGATATTGACGAGGGTCAGGTATGCCGAGAGTGCGCGCGTGAGTTTTTCAGCTGCAGGATTTTCGAGCCCGCCGACCAGTTGTGTCAGTGATTTAAAGTCGCTTTCGCTTTTTTTATCGCGGTATGCGGATGAAAGTTTGAGCGTGTCTTGCAGCGTTTCGAAAAAAGCGGCGCCCTCGCGCTGCAGAATTACATCCGACAGCATGCCGTGCAGAAAGCGGATATCCGCCTCGAGTTTTTGGGTCAGATCCGGCGCCATGTGCCGTTACAGCAAGTTTCACGCCTGTTTCGGGCGGGGGACAACCGACCAGCGCAGCCATCCGAGACTCAGAAATTTGCGTTCGCCGATCGGTAACAGCAACAGCAGCCCCATGGCGACAAAAAACGCAAAACCGGCCCAGACCCAGCGCACGAGCGGGTTGATCCAGATCTGCATCACGAGCCTGCCTTTTTCATCGCCGCCGAGCTGCAGGTAGATGTCGGTTAGCGGTGTCGAAATGATCGCGGGTTCCGATGTGTTCTGCGAATCAGAGAATCTGCCTTCACGGAAGTTATACATCGGGTAAGTGCGTATCTCTGTCGTGTCGCGGCCGACCAGCTTGTTATCGCGGTAGATGCCGAGTGTCACCATACGCGTGCCATAGAGCGGCACCCGCGCGTTTTCAGGCATGGCTTTTTCTTCGTAGTTCTCGACGTGAATTGTATATCCCGCGAAATGCTGCGCTTCGCCGGGGCGCAGGATCAGGCGGCCTTCGTTGCCAAACGCGAGACCTGAAAAACCGGAAAAGAGGATTGCCAGCGCGATGTGCACCATATAACCCAGAAAGCGGCGTTTATTCTGAAAGAGCACGAGCACCAGCGCGAGTAGAATATTTTCACCGGTATAAGCGCGGCGCGAGAGCGCGGCACGCAGCCATTCTTCGAGCACGCCCGCGACAACAAAGGCCGCGACACCGAAGGTGATGATCGCCATGATACGACCCGCATTCCAATCTATGGCGATGCCACCGACGATAAAATAGGCAAAGGCCGCGACGCCAAAACCTGCGGCTAAGGGAAACCGTGCATTCTTCGCCAGTGCCGTAAGCGTCGTGACACGCCAGGCGAGCAGGGGGCCGAGGCCGGTCAGAAACAGTATAACGATGCCCATCGGCGCCATGAACTTATTAAACCATTCGGCAGTAACCGATTCGCGATGGCCCGAGATCCATTCGCTGAGTGTCGGGTACATCGTGCCGAAAAATACGATGAAGAGCGACGCGAGCAAGAGAACGTTATTAAAGAGAAAACCGACTTCGCGGCTCAGCAGAGATTCGATCGGTGCGGCCGATTTGAGTGTGTCGTACCGGCGGATTATCACGTAGGCACAAAACACAATCGTTAACAGAATAAATCCCAAAAAGAACCAGCCGAGATTCGACTGCGCAAACGCATGCACCGATTGCACCACACCCGAACGCGTGAGTGCGGTGCCGACGATTGTCATGACGAATGAAATCGAAACCAGCACCATGTTCCAGACCTTGAGCATACCGCGGCGTTCTTGCACGATGATCGAGTGCAGAAAGGCAGTCGCCGTGAGCCATGGCATCAGCGAGGCATTTTCTACCGGATCCCATGCCCAGTAGCCGCCCCAGCCGAGCTCTTCGTAGGCCCATTTGCCGCCGAGGAGAATCCCCGTGCCGAGAAAAAACCAGCTGAAGATCGTCCAGCGGCGCACATATTTAATCCATTGAATCGAGGTGCTGCCGTGCAGCAGCGCCGACATGGCGATTGCAAAAGGCACGGCAAAAGAAACATAGCCGAGATACAAAATCGGCGGGTGAATAATCATCGCCCAGTGCTGCAGCAGCGGGTTGAGGCCGCGGCCCTCGGGGTGGGCAAAAAGTCTTTCGCCTTCCTGAAAAACGCGGAAGGGATCAGAAGTCGGCGAGAAGCAGCCTATCGCGGTAAAGAATAGCGAAGTTGTCATCAGAATCGCGATCATGTACGGCTCAAGCGCCGGTTCGGCCTTGCGCATATGCCGCACCGCGAGATAAGAAAAAAGCACCACGAGAAAGTTCCACCACAGCATCGAACCCGCCTGGCCCGCCCAGAGCGAAGTTAAGCGGTAGAAGACGGGCAACTGCAGGTTGACGTGTTCGGCGACATAGACGATCGAAAAATCGGCGGAGACGAGCATATAAAGTAAAAGCGCCACGCAGATAGAGACAGCGATGAGATGCAGTTCGAGCGCCGAACGCGCCGCAGAGAGGGATATCCACCCCGGGCGCGACTCTTTGTTGCGCACGATGTACAAAATCGCCATGAGCGCGGCATACGCCGCGGTGGCGATCATCAGGTTGAAGATGATAGATGCGAAAATATGCATGTCAGTTCACCGCTTCGATCACCGCACCTTCGGGATAAGCCGTGTGCGGTTTGCCGCTCCACTGCAGGCTGGTGTCGATCTCGCCGATGGCCTCGGCGAGAAACGACGCCACGACGCGCGCGCGCAGGTTAGCGAGGCGTACGGATTTTTTATCGTTACCGCTGCCAAAGCCGGTGATGCGTATTTTTTGCCCGGGCTTTATGCCGAGGGCGATGAGTTGTTTGCGTATCGGACGGGAAAGTTGTATCGAACCCGCCTGGAAAGATACTTTCATGAGAATGTTCTTGTCGTCGATGGTGACGCTGCTTTCTTTCAGTGCACTTTCTTCTGCGGGCGCCGCGGTTTCTTTTTCTGCACTGGTTTTTTTCGTACTTCTTTTAGCGGCCTTAACGGGCAGCGTCGTTTCGGTTTCGATACGTTTCGGTGCTATGACAACCGGGCGGCTCGATAATATTTCTTCGGCACCCGCCTGAACCGCCGCCAACAGGATGAAAAGTACCGGAATAACACGCGTCATTTTACCACCTCAACCGTATAACGTCCGTGGGCCGCATCAGCCGGGATATCGAACTTTCCGGAGTACTGGAATCCCCCGTCGATCTGTTCTTTGGCGAGCGGAATCGATTGCAGAACTTTACCCCCGGCCGTTTTGAGGCGCGCGGTGAGTTTGAGGTCGCGTTCGTCGAAATAACTTACGGGCAGGCTTTTGGCGGGTTCGGCGAGTGGCGCGCTGCGCTGCTTTTTCCACATCTTCAGGTTCTCAACGGGAAATTTATATTCTTTCGCCGCACCGTTTACGGTTTCGGTGATGATTACCGTCGCCGTAC